>CAZEOY010000040.1:0-6850 GCA_964513835.1 uncultured Syntrophobacteraceae bacterium | reverse complement strand
CGTACGGAGCCGCATCAGGTTGCCCGTTTGCCCCACGGAGGTTGTCGTCTTGACATGTTTTTGACTTTCCCGTAAGTTGCCTTTGATCAACCCGCTTGGGATCATTGTTTTTGGGAACAGAGTGGACCTGAGCTCAGGGAATTGTGCTCGTGGTATAACGTACCAAGCATCTTGTGCAGAACGTTGAGAGAGAGCTGGTCTTACATCATCATGCGCCGTGCTGTTGAATACCATGGATGAGTTGTGTGTTGTTGCTGCGAATCATGAGATTTCGTTTCAAGCCGGCATCATGTTCTGAAAGCACCGTCTGCTGGAAGTTGATCATCCTCATCGAATCGAATGGAGCGGGGTAGGGGCATGGAAGAAGATATCCAAGTGAAGGAGCTCGTCGAAGTGATTGCCAGAGCCTTGGCAGAATTTCCGGACGAAGTTCAGGTAAAGGAAATCGTGGGGCATCAGATCTCCGTCATTGAACTGAGGGCTGCCAAGGGGGATCTTGGAAAAATCATCGGCAAAGAGGGCCGCAATGCTCATGCTCTGCGCACCATTGTCAATGCGGCTGCCACCAAGCTCCGCAAACGGGCTGTTCTCGAGATACTGGAATAGCGAATCGGCTTCGCCATTGAGACCATGAAGTCAAAGGAAGACACGGAAAGGCAGTCGGATCAAGCTGTGGCTGAAGGGACCCCGCCGTGTTTTGGGGATCCGGCTACGGTCTGCCCTAAGGACGAGAGAGGTTTCTTTCAGCCGCAGGAGAAGTGCCTGAGCTGCAGTGTTGTGAAGGCATGCCTTCAAAAGGCGTTGCGGGCCGCGGGGGTTTTGCCGACTCCCATCCTCGAGTCGCCTGCCGCGACCAGATTGACGGGCTTCCTCAAACGGTGGTCCCGCCAGAAGCTCTCCCAAAATCAATCCTCACAGGTCAAGCCGTGAGCAAAACGATGACCGCCTTCTTCCCCGAGGTTCGACGGAGCGAAGGACCGAGGGCGGCATGGATTGTATCTTTCCAAACCGCGTGAATTGAGAACCGATGGAGGGGCTCCTTTTTTGTGTCAGGAACAACTGGTGTCATCGTCCATCAGGGTGCTCTCGGTGACTTTCTGCTGGCGTTGCCCGTCATCGAAGGGCTTCACCGGGCTTCTCCACATTTGAAATTCGATTTCTGGTCGCGCACCGGCCATCTCTCTCTCCTGTACGGAAAACCTTATGTTGCCTCAGCCTTTGAGGCATCCGGGGCCGAATGGATGCCCTTCTACGACAATGACCGATGGAAGGACTGTCCTCTGCCGCGGGGTGTGGCTGAGGCCTGCTGCATTCTGGTATTTGGTCAGGCCTCAAGCGTTGCCGCGGTGGAACGGCTGAAAGTTCGAACTCTGGCCCCCGTTCACTGGATCAAGTCTTTCCCTGGTGATCTGGATGATGATGAAAGAAGGCATGTCACGGAATTCCTGGAGGATCAGGTAAAGGAATGCCACCTCCCACTGGTTATGGCACCCCTGCAAATCACCCCGGCCCCCGAGGAGCTGACGGCTGTGAGGCAGTTGACCCGGCGAAGCGGCGAGGCGGAGGAACGGCGACAGGTCGTCATACATCCAGGAAGTGGCGGACTGCGAAAGATCTGGCCCCTTTCACGCTGGAGAGTGTTTCTGCAAAGTCTTCGCGAAAGAAAAGATATACACATCTTCATGGTGATGGGACCGGCGGACGAACGGATCCGTCCCCTCGTTCAGGAAATTGCGGACGGGGAGCGCATTCCCGTGGTCGATAATCTGCAACTCCCAGCCTTGGCGGCGCTTCTGAGCGATGCCGACCTCTACGTTGGCAATGATTCGGGTGTGACCCACCTGGCGGCATCCCTGGGAACGCCTACAGTGGCCATCTTCGGGCCAACGGACCCGGTCGTTTGGGGACCGCGGGGTCTGGATGTCGAGATTTTCAAGGATTTCTGGGACCAGGAAGAGTTCCTCGTCCCCTTTCCCGCACCGACAGGCAGCCTTTCGGTTTCGCAGCTCGTCTCTCTGGTGGAAGCGAAGCTTGATGCGGGTCCCCATTCCCGTGAGTCGGGATGAAGCCGTAAGGTGAAGATCCCGGTCTCCTCTTGCGGCTGAAGGTGATGGCCATGAGTGCAGGGCCGGCCAACTCGCTGGCGGTGGCTTCTGAATGCCTCCGGGTGGGCTGCAATCGGCGGATGACGGATCAAGGAGTGATGGATGGGATGTCGGAGCCGAAGAGAATCCGCTGGAGATGTGCATCTCCAAAAATCTCGTCCCCCGATCCGGACAGGGTGATGTTCCCGTCTTCGATCAAAAAGGCCAGATCCGCAACATTGAGGATTCTCCGCACATGCTGGCCGGCAATGAACAGGGTGACGCCGGCTTGCCTGATCGTTCTAAACGCTTCACAGAACTTGCGGACGATGATGGGGCTCAATCCCAGGAACGGGTCGTCCAGCAGAAGCAGACGCGCACCCGCCATCAACCCCCTGCCCAGCGTGATCATACGCTGTTGCCCTCCGCTCAGGGTGGAGGCCTTCTGAGTGACCTTCTCTTTCAGTTCTGGAAACAAATCGTAGACGAGCCGAAGGCGTTCGGAAATGAGCGGTCGATTCAAATAGGCACCGATTTCGAGATTTTCCAAGACGCTCATGTCCCGGAAAATGCTCATGCCCTCCGGGACGTAAACAATACCCTTCTGGACCAGCTCCCAGACAGGAAGGCCGTGCACGGGTTCGCCCTCGAAAAGGATCTGGCCTTCGGTGGGTTGATTCAATCCGGCAATCGTCTTGAGAAGGGTGCTCTTGCCCGCGCCGTTGGGGCCCACGACCGCTGCGATCTGGTTTGCGGAAAGCGAGAGGGAAACCTGCTGCAAGACAGGGGTTTCACTGTAGCCGACCGAGAGATTGTGCACTTCCAGCAAGGGTTCCATGGGCTACTCAGACTCCGTTTGTTTCGGCCGTTCTGGGCTCAGGCAACCGCTCTCCCAAATACGAAGCGATCACTGAGGGTGAATTTAGCACTTCCGAGGGCTTACCCTCAACAATGATTTCTCCGTGGTCCAGGGCAATCAGTCGATCCGAAACCCGGGCAGTGAGATTGAGGAAATGATCGATAATCAGAAGGGTCAGCCCATGTTCTCTGAGAGTACGTACCAGTTCGACGGCGTGTCGGATGGCGTTCGGACTGAGACCTGCGGCGATCTCGTCCAGAAGGAGGAGTTTGGGCCGGGTTCCGAGCGCTCTGGCCACCTCCAGACGGCGCTGTTCGGATAGGGTGAGCTCTCTGGCCCGCGTGTGTCTCTTGTGAGTCAATCCCGCGATCTCGAGCAGGTCCGCTGCCGCAGCAGGATCACCGGCGTCTTTGTGTCCTTCCTTCCCGAACCAGAGTCCCATCTGCACATTCTCCAGGGCGGTCATTTCCGGAAACGGGCGCGGGATCTGAAAGGTACGGGAGATGCCGGCATGGCAGATCTCGTGGGGCTGCCTTCGTGTAATCTCCAGGCCTCGATAAAGCACCCTCCCGACCGACGGGCGCACAGTGCCGCAGATCACATTGAACAGAGTAGTCTTGCCGGCCCCGTTCGGACCAATGATGCTCACGATGGTCTGCTCTTCGACGGCGAGGTCAATCTCCTTCAGGACCGGGCGCGAGTCGAAGATGACGCCGACATTCTCCATGGCCAGCGTTATGTTAGCTTCTCTTGCAGCCATGTACCGATTCCGGACGGAAAATGAATGAGGGTCAGGATGATCACCAGACCGTACAGAGCCCCATGTGCGGACGGAAACCATGCGTGGAAAAACAGCTGGTCAACGGGATACAGAACCAGAGAACCGAGAACGGGACCGACAATCTGATATCGGCCGCCGAAAATGCTCAGGACAAGGGGCATGGCTGAAAGGTGCAGGCTGAAGACGAGAGACGGTTCGATGAGTCCCATGAGATGACCGTAAACGGCGCCACAGATCCCGGTGAGGAATGCGCTGAAAGTGATTGCGCAAAACCGGATGCGGTTGACCGGCACGCCGATGCTTCCCGCAGCCGTTTCGTCTTCGCGAACGGCCCTCATCGCCCAGCCCCAACGCGAACGGACAGCCTGGTAGTGAATCAGAATGTAAACGACCATCATGAGGAAGAGCAGGTAGTACTGATTCCTCATGGTCTGCCCCGGCGAGAGATCCATGCCGCCGAGGTGCAGCCCCGGAATAGCTTCGATTCCCACAATGCCGAGCGATCCGAAGGTGAGACCCTCCCAGTTGTCAATGATCACACGGGGGATCTCGACCGAGGCCAGCGTAGCCAGGGCGTATCGAGCCCCACGCAACGGCTTGAATACAAGATGCCAGACAACTCCATACGCCATGCCCGATGCGCCCCCCAGAACCACGCAGAGAAGTGGGGAAAGATGCGTGTAGTGACTCAAGAGGGCGGAAGTGTAGGCACCAAGCCCGAAGAAAGCAGTGTGCCCAATCGAGATCGAACCGGTCAGAGCGAGGATGTTCCAGGCAAGCGCAAGCGCCGCGTAAAAAAAGGCCAATCCCAGGACGCGGCAGTACAAATCACCCCCCTGGATAAAGAACGGCCAGAGCACCAGAAGTACCCCCGTTCCCCCAATAAGCATCTCAGGGCGTAAGAGACCCCTCACGGTTCTCTCCCCGCTCTGCTCCGTACCGACCAAAGGCCCTCCGGCCTGAGGAGCAGAAGACTGATGAGAATCACTGCGCTGGCCATCTCGCGCCAGCTGCCTCCAAGGAAGAAGACCGTTGTGGATTCGAAGGTGCCGAGCAGCCATCCGCCCAGGAGCAGTCCCCGGGTGCGGCCAACCCCTGCGAAAATGGATACGATAATAGCGAGAAGGGTCGGCTCCGAGCCGCCGAAGGGATGCAAATAAGTGGTCTGGGCATACAGCGGGCCGGCCAGGCCGATCAATATTCCCCCCAGTCCGAAAGCGATGAGGGTCATGTGCTCCACGTGGATTCCGGCGAGTCGAGCCGCCTCACGATCCTGAATCGTGGCCCGCAGAGCCTTCCCCAGGAAGGTTCTCCTCATCAAGAAGTGGACGCTCAGCGTGGCAAGGAGGGACGTCAGAAAAATGGTGATCTGTGTGTCCGACACATAGGCGCCGAGGGGTTCGATGAAAAACAGTCTTCCATGGCTGATCAACCGGTAATCAGCTGTGAAGAAAGCCAGCATGG
The DNA here is from genome assembly GCA_964513835.1 of uncultured Syntrophobacteraceae bacterium. Lineage (GTDB taxonomy): Bacteria > Desulfobacterota > Syntrophobacteria > Syntrophobacterales > Syntrophobacteraceae > JALOOX01. The sequence continues at coordinate 1,662 of CAZEOY010000040.1, read as the reverse complement.
CATTCTGGAGCACCAGAGCCAGGCCGAACGTGACCACCAGCGTGTTGAGCTCATAAGGCTCCCGTACTCTCTTCAGGACGGCGTGCAGCGTCAGGGCGGCGCCCAGCAGCGCCAGCATGCTGAAAGGCAGCGTCCAGAGGATGTGGATCCCCTGCCCCTTGGAGAGAAGATAGGCGACGTAGCCTCCCAGCAGAATCAGTTCGCCGTGGGCAAGATTAAAGGTGTGGGTGACGCCAAAGATGAGCGCAAAGCCGAGGGCAATCAGGGCGTAGAACGAGCCGAGCGTGAGGGAATTGACCAGAAGCTGCATCCACATGAAATCGACTGGAAAGACCTCCATGGCTGAAGAGGGTCACGGGGCTGGCCATTGAATGTGCCCTCCGGCCCGGCCCGGAGGGTAAACAGCGAACAGTTTCCCGGATTGAATCTGGACGACGACTTGTTCATAATGCTTTGGATCCCCGTTTTGGTCAAAGGCGAGATGCCCCATGGGCATGCGGACATCCAGCTCTCTGAGCTTCCGACTCACGTCCTGTCCCTTGAGGCTGCCCCCCGATTTCAGGTCCGCTTCCAATGCTGCGATCAGTGCCCTGGCCGACGTATAGCCGTGCATGGAGGTCGTATTCGCCGCCTTGCCGAAACGCTTCTGAAATCCCTCCGCGAAAGCCTCGGAAGCTGCCTCCGTTCCCGGGAGCGTGATCCCCTGACTCCATGCACACATGCCGAAGAGATGCTCTGCGGCAGCTCCCATTTCCTGGATGAAGCTGGGATAAGCCACACCCCAGGGTCCCACATACGCCTTGAGGCAAAGGTTCTGTTCCCTGATCTGCCGAACAAGGATCAGATGGTCTGGAAAGAAGCCACCGCAGACGAGAGCCTCGACCCCGGCAGCCCGTATCTTGAGCAGAAAGGCAGAAAAGTCCGGGTTTCCAGGCCTGAATTTCTCGAAAACCTTGACAGCCAGGCCCGCCCGGGTGAGTCGAGCCCGAACCTCCTGGCCGAATTCCGTGGAGCCGGGTGTGGCAGTGTAGAGGATGGCGACGGACGATGGTCGGACCACTTTCTCAAGGAAACTGCAGAGAGGATCGACAATGCCGTCGAGGTGAGACACACGAAAGAAGAAGGGATTGTCACGGCCCAGGGTAAGGGTGCGCTGGAGGCTGGCGGAGGCGACATAGGGCACACCGTACTTCGCCGCAAGCTCGCTTACCGGCGCCACCAGGGAGTCGACGTATCCGCCCACCAACCCGCTCACCCTGCGTCGGTAAAGCAAGTCTTCCGCCTGGTTGATGGCGACATCCGGAAGGCTCTGGTCGTCCCGACTGATGAGATTGATCCTTCTCCCCTGAATGCCTCCTTTGGCGTTGGCCTCCTCAACGGCGTAAAGGATTCCCTCGTGGATCTCCAGGCCGTGCTTGGCCAGCTTTCCCGTCAGCGGGTCGATCTCGCCGATGCTGATGGGGTCTTCGGTTCCGGATGCGAAACCTGGCCCGATGCCGAATGACCACACCAGCGACCACAGGAGGAGGACGGCTGCAACGCCCTCCGGAATTCGGCGGATTCTCATGACCCTCATTGTGGTGCGGTCAAAGTGAAGCCCACATGTCCAAAGGCGAAACCACCCGCGAATTCGGCCGCCAGGCGGGCAATTCTGCCAGCAGC
>CAZEOY010000039.1:0-12487 GCA_964513835.1 uncultured Syntrophobacteraceae bacterium | reverse complement strand
TACGTGGCCAGCATGAAAGGGGTGATCCTCACCCTGTGTCCCGGAGTCCGGCTGGTAGATATCACTCACCAGGTGCCCGCCTTCGACATCCGTTCGGGAAGCTATCTGCTCAAGACGGTTTTCGATGTTTTCCCACCGGATACCATTCATCTGGCTGTGGTCGATCCAGGGGTCGGCACGGAAAGGCGGGCTTTGGCAGTGAAGACGGAATGCGGCCGCATTCTGGTCGGACCGGACAACGGTCTCCTCGCCTGGGTATTGAGCCTCCGTGACGCCTCGGATTCGCGCTCCCTGGAAAACCCGGAAACGTGGCGGCCGAATGTCAGCCATACCTTCCACGGCCGTGACCTCTTTGCACCTGTGGCAGCGCACCTCGCTTGCGGCCTCCCCTTCGAGAAACTCGGCCCGCGCTGCACCCCCGAGGCCGCCACTTGGGTTTGTACGGAGCGCAAGGGGCGTGACCTGTTTGGCGAGGTGGTGCACATCGATCGTTTTGGAAACCTCATCACCAACATTACCCAACAGGATCTGCGCGGATGGGAGGAGTCGATCGCCTGGGTGGTGAGTATCCCCCGTGTCGTGTCCATCTCAGGCCTTAACAGCACTTACGGCGAAGGGGCTGCTGGACAGCCGATGGCCATCATCGGAAGCAGTGGCCACCTTGAGATTGCGGTCAACCGGGGGAATGCGGCCCGAGCCCTGTCGGTGGGGACCGGAGCCGCGGTCAAAGTGTCCATGATATGAGGGGATTCCAAGGGCAATGAAAGTCATCTTGACCATTTGCGTTATTTGTGCGAAAGGATCGCCAGATAGATCCGGCTTGGAGCGCACGGGCCCTTGATGCGGATAGTGCATATCAAACAGGCGATTGCAGCGGGTTCGCTGACCGTCCCCCCCTGACCGAAAGCGTAAGCAGAGAAGAAGGAAACGTGAACCATGGTAGAAGCCAAATGCCCAGCCTGCGCCTCGCATGAATTTTACGCGAGGGATGCGGAGGATGGATTCGAGGTCTATGACTTTGAGATCATCGAGGGGGAAGTTGTCTTCTCAGCTTCTGAAGAGACATTGCAGGTCACGGGGCTGGAGGAAGACACTGAAGCCCACTGCAGTCGGTGTTCATGGCACGGCTCACTGGCAGCTTTGATGAAGGGAAAGTCGTAGCCGGCTGCTGGGTGGAGATCGTGCCGTTTGAGGACATCCTGAGAAGGAGCCATCATGGCTAAAGAGCATATTGGAGCGGGAACCGAGGCGCAGGCAGGTACTTACCGATGCAATGCGTGCGCAAATGAGCATGTCTGCAAGGAGGATGGTGAAAAGCTACCTCTGTGCTGTGTTTGCGACAGTGCTTCCTGGAAGGCTTACCGTCTCAAGAGGGAAAAGACCGATGCGAAGAAGGACTGAAGGGTTGAAGGGGATCGACATGAAGGTTTTGCGTTTGGGTGGGTTGGGCTTTTGCGCTGTGGTCCTGGCCATGTTTGGGCTGGGCGGAACGGTCGCATCGGGGCAGACGATTTCAGAGGCGGATCTGGCAGGTGGTGTGTCAGCTGCGGAACTCTCCAGCTTGGCGTCCAACTTGACGGATATCGGGACTGTCGTCACGTTGAACGATACGGCATTCTTCCCTGCCAGCGACGGAGTCAACGGCATCGAGCTCTGGAAGAGCGACGGCACCGACGGTGGGACGGTATTGGTGAAAGACATTGCGGCGGGAGCAGCCGGATCCAATCCTTCCGATCTCGTCCTGGTCAACAACTTCGTCTACTTCTCTGCCGACGACGGGGTGAACGGCCGCGAGTTATGGAGGAGTGACGGCACGGAAAGGGGAACCATTCTTGTCAGGGACATTGCAGCTGGAGCGGGAAGCTCGAATCCCGCGCTCCTCACCCTGCACGGCGGGCAGGTCTATTTTGTAGCCAGTGACGGATCGACGGGACGAGAGCTGTGGCGCAGCAATGGAACCAAAAACGGGACGAAACTGGTTGCCGACATCATGCCGGGGGCTGCGGGCTCAGATCCGGCCTCGCTGAAGTCCGTGGGCACAACGCTTTACTTCTCTGCGGATAACGGTACAAACGGAAGAGAGCTCTGGAGATCCTCCGGAACCTCCAAGAAGAACACGGCCCTTGTGAGCGACATCTGCCCCGGCGCCTGCAGTTCCGAACCGTCGGAGATGGTCCTCTTCAAGAATCTCGTGTTTTTTTCGGCCGACGACGGCACCAATGGCCGCGAAATTTGGAAGAGCAACGGCAAACCCAACGGCACGACTCTGCTTGCAGATATCAACAGCGGAGCGGGCAGTTCTTCACCTGAAGGGCTGGTGGTCGTGGAGAATGAGCTGTTCTTTTCGGCCGACGACGGTGCGGGACTGCACGGTCGGGAGCTCTGGAAAAGCAATGGCAACCCGGGTGGGACGCTACTTGTGAAAGACATCAACCCCGGGACGGCGGGATCGAACCCCGCGCATCTCACCGATATGGCCGGAACGCTCTTCTTTGCCGCTGAAGACGGGAGTACCGGCCGGGAGCTTTGGAAGAGCAACGGGACGGCTGCTGGAACCGCTCTCGTCCAGGATATCAATCCGGGAGCGGGGTCATCAAACCCGCAGAATCTCACGACTTTCAACGGCTTTAACCTTGAACTGCTCTTTGCTGCCGATGACGGCTCCAATGGGAATGAGCTGTGGAGGGCCAATGGTACGCCGGGAGGGACATCCTTACTGAAAGACATCAATACGAGCGCGGGAGTCGGTTCGGATCCTCAGCGGCTCAGCGCTGGAATCGACCGGGTATTCTTCCTGGCGAATGATGGAAATGGCGTCCAGCTTTGGCGAACCAGCGGAACCACCACTCCCAGCACCACCGTCAAGGTGAAGGATGTGGATTCAGAGCCCGACGACTCGAATCCACGGAATCTCACCAGGTTTTTCAAGAACATTTACTTCTCGGCCAATGATGGCAAGAAGGGGAGGGAGCTTTGGGCCACTTCAGGTTCCCGTAACAGTGGCAAGCTGATCGTCGATATTCGGTCCGGTCAGGCCAGTTCCGACCCCGAGGAAATCATCGAGATCAACGACCGTCTCTTCTTCGCTGCCAACAACGGAAGAAAGGGAAGAGAGCTGTTCCGAAGCAACGGCGGAAAGAAAGATACGCTCATGGTTCTCGACATTTTCCCCGGCGCTCTCGGTTCGAATCCCCGCAATTTGACCGGGTTCAGGCAGGAGTGCTTTTTCGTGGCTGATGACGGCGTCACGGGCGCTGAGCTCTGGAAGAGTGACGCGACGCCGGCCGGCACCAGGCAGGTGGCGGACATCATCCCGGGGCCGGCAGGCTCCAATCCGACACAACTGACCGTAGCCAACAACACTCTGTTCTTTGTCGTGGACGATGGGAACAGCGGGATGGAGCTTTGGAAGACCACGGGAAACGCCAATAACACGGTTCTGGTGAAAGACATCGCCCCCAACGCTGCAGGGTCTTTCCCCAACCATCTCATCAGGGTGGAAACGACGTTGTTCTTTGTGGCCAACGACGGCGTCAATGGCTTCGAGCTTTGGAAGAGCGACGGCACCGAGGGCGGAACGGTGATGGTGAAGGACATCTGGCCCGGAGCCAATGGCTCCCAACCAGAGAATCTCGCCGACGTAAACGGAACGCTCTACTTTGCAGCCAACGACGGCGTGAACGGTTATGAGCTGTGGAAAAGCAACGGCACGGAGGCGGGTACGGTGTTGGTGAAGAATATCAACCAGCAGCCGGATCCTGGCAATCCAGGCGTCAACCGGAGCGCAGGGTCCTTTCCCCATGAAATCATTGCCTATAAGAACTTTGCCCTTTTCGTGGCTGATGACGGCGTGAACGGAAAGGAGCTCTGGAAAACCAACGGGACAAACGACGGCACGAACTTGCTCGTCGACATCATGCCCGGACCGCTGGGATCCGATCCCGGGCAGCTCACCACGGCGGCAGATATGGTGTTTTTTGCGGCCGATAATGGGGCCAACGGCAGAGAGATATGGAAGAGCGATGGAACCCCCGCGCGCACCAACATGATCAAAGACATCTTTCCCGGTCTCGAGGGTTCGGCGCCGGACCAGCTGACCGCCAACGCCGGGGTGATCGTTTTCTCCGCCAATGACGGGACCAACGGACGTGAGCTCTGGCGGACCACTGGGAAGGAATTCAATACGAATCTTATCAAAAACATCCGGGTGAGTACCCCTTAGAACTTTCGGGGGCCTATCCCAGGATCGAGCAAGGCCCGGTAGCTTCCTTTCAGCAGTTCGGAAGCAACCGGGCCTTTTTTAATGCCAGGCCAATGACTCAGTGGGCTTATCAGATGGGTTGTGATGCAGAGGACTCCGGCTCGCAGGAGGAACTCAATCTTTGCTGCTGGCCGGGACCCTGTTGAGTGCCTCTGCGTAGACTCTTTTTCGAGGCAGGTGGAACCTGGCGGCAATCAGACCGACGGCGTCCCGGGTGGTCATGGTTCCCTGTTTCAACAGCTGTTCGAGCTCTTCACGCCAGATCTCGTCATCCCGCTCCGGGTCCGGACTCTTTGGGTCGGCACCTGCAACCACCAGCGTGAGTTCGCCTCGGGCGCTCTCTCCGAAATACTGCCGAGCTTCGAAGACCGAACCGCGGAAAACCTCTTCATGTACCTTGGTGAGCTCCCGGGCCACGGCGATTCTGCGATTTCCCCAGAAGGCCAGGATGTCAGAAAGAGTCTTGCTCAGCCGCTTGGCTGATTCATAGAGCACAAGGGTCATGGGAAGGGCGCTGGCTCCGGTGAAAAAGCGTTCCCGGGAACTGGACTTGGGTGGTGGAAATCCCAGAAATACGAAGGGTTGAGTGGGCAGGCCGGAAATCACCAGGGCGGCGATGGAAGCGGTGGGACCGGGGACCACCGTGACAGGGCATCCGGACTCCAGAGCGAGTCGGATGAGATGGGCTCCAGGGTCCGAAACGCCGGGAGTCCCCGCATCGGTGACCAGGGCGATATCTTCGCCACCTTGAAGCCGGGCCGTGATGGCGCGACCTCTCTCCTCCAGATTGTGGCTGTGATAGCTGACAAGAGGTTTGCGAATCTCATAGTGGGTGAGCAGTTTCAGGGTATGGCGTGTATCTTCGGCGGCCACACACTGGACAGATTTGAGGACTTCAATGGCCCTCAGCGTGATGTCAGAAAGGTTGCCGATGGGGGTCGATACCACATACAGGGTTCCTGAAGCCACTGGAACCTCTCCCTCATTCGATGGCTGCGAAAGCGTTGGCGATCCATGTCACCACGGGTTCGCCTTCCACCCACTGAATCGCTACCACATCAAAACGGGCGGGTTGCCTCAGGAGATTGTGCTTCTTGAGATACCACTGGGCGAGCCGGGTCAGTCGCTTCTGCTTGGTGACGGAGACCATCTCCTGCGGGGTGCCGAACCCTTGCGAATAGCGGGATTTCACTTCGACGAAGACAACGGTCCTGCCATGCCAGGCAACCAGGTCGATCTCGCCCAGAAGGCATCGGACGTTGCGACCGACGATCTCCAAGCCCTGCCCCTCGAGGAACCCCGCGGCAATCTCCTCCGCTTTCCTGCCCTTCTGCTGTCGATTGGTGGCGTTCATGGAGATCATGGCTCCGGCTCTGTGAGGACTTCCTTCACACCCGCAAAGGTCTTCCGGTGGAGGGGGCAGGGCCCATGGCGCCGCAGGGCCTCCCGATGCTTTGCGGTGCCGTAGCCCTTGTTGCGGTCAAAGCCATAAACCGGGTACATGTCGTGATAACAGTCCATGAGGCGATCGCGGTACACCTTTGCGACGATGGAGGCTGCGGCGATGGAGAGGCTTCTCCGATCTCCTCCGGGAATGCCGAGCTGAGGCGTGGGCAGGGTCAGCCGGTAGGGGCCGTCAATCAACAGGAGATCCGGGTTTGGGCTCAAATGGCGGACAGCCAGTTCCATGGCCAGATAGGTGGCTTGAAGGATGTTGATCCGGTCGATGAGCAGGGTCTCGACGCAGCCGATGCCAATGGCTGTGGCCTGGCGGCAGATTTGCCCCATGAGGGCTTCTCGCTGAGCGGCTGAAAGGGTTTTCGAATCTCTCGCGGCTGGGAGGTCGGCATCCCTGGAGAAAAGAACCGCGGCAGCCACCACCGGTCCGGCCAAAGGACCGCGACCGGCTTCATCGATTCCCGAAATCCACAAAAAACCCCTGCCGTGGGCATCCCTTTCGAACTGCAGCATGTCCACGGCAGGGGCTTCGGATTTCCTTGGCCTCACTAGCGCTTCTCTTGAATTCTGGCGGCCTTGCCGACTCGCTGGCGGAGATAGTAAAGGCGCGACCGGCGGATGCGGCCCCGCCTCAATATTTCGATCCGGTCGATCTGTGGGGAGTGCACCGGGAAGATTCGCTCGACACCCACTCCGTACGATACTTTCCTGACGGTAAAGGTGGCATTGAGCCGACCCTTGTGGTGTCTGATCACAACCCCTTCAAACACCTGAATACGTTCTTTTTCCCCTTCACGGATCTTCACATGAACCTTGACCGTGTCCCCGATCCGAAAGGCCGGGATATCCTCCCGCATCTGTTCACGCTGCAGAATTTCAACCACTCCCATGGCCATGACACATCCTCCATCGATCTTATCTGAATTGAGGAACCCATGCACAGGGTCCCAAGTTTATTCAAAATGCCGTCCTCTCATCCTTTTTGAGGCATCCCCTCAACGCTCAATCTGGCCAGCCGGACCGACCATGTGGACAGCGAGCGGTCACCTTTGCGGGGGCCGATTCACCGGTCCACTGCAAGGAGCCGGTCCATCAAGATCGCTGCTGCACAACGAACGGACAGATGATTGTAGCCATCGACTCCCCGAATGGGCTCCAGTATATAGTCTGCTTCGTCCAGCACACTTTGCGCCAATCCCCAGGCCGTGCCGAACAGCAGCAGACATGGCCGGTCACTATCCCGAAGAGCTTTGCGAGCGGAATGGTGGGAGAGCGATCCTTCGAGCTCCCTGGCCGACGTCGCCCAAACGACCGGCGGGTACCCGCACGCTTTCCGGATGTCCTCCGTGACCTCCTGCAGGCTGTCGGCGATCTTCAACCTCTTCAAAGCACTGCCCCGTTCAGGGTGAAGCTCGAATCCCACTCCTTTGCACCAGTGATCGAGCAGATCCCTGGCGAGGATCTGCTGGTCCTTCAGAGGCGTCACCACGTAACAGGCCTCGACATTGAAGGTGTGGCCGGATCGGGCCAGGTCATGTAAATCCAGGTTGGTGATCGCCGAAGCGATGACTTCTCCCCTGCGGTTGACCACCGGATAGTGAATCAGGGCCAGAAAGAGCCTCATGGCGGCCAACCGCCCCCCTCCTCATCCCGGTGAACTGTCCTGCCCTGGTCCTCCTCCTCGGCCCTCCGAAGCCACTCGCGCTCATCCGGTGTGAGTTCCAGGCGTGCAAACAGATCCGGGCGCCGTTGTCTGGTTCTCAGGAGAGCGTGTCCGCGCCGCCATCTATGAATGGCCGCGTGGTTCCCCGAGAGAAGGATTTCAGGCACTCGATGTCCGCAGAACTCCTGAGGTCTTGTGTATTGCGGGTACTCGAGGACAGGCTCCACAAAGGACTCGGATTCTGCCGAGGACTCATTCCCCAGAACTCCCGGAATGAGCCGGGTGATGGCGTCCAGGATGACCATGGCAGCCAGTTCTCCACCCGTGAGCACATAGTCGCCAATGGAGATCTCTTCGTCAACGAAGTGGCGAGCCACCCGTTCGTCCACTCCTTCGTACCGACCACAGATCAGAACCAGGCGAGGAAGCTCACTCAGCCGCCTGGCCGTTCGCTGGTCGAACAACCCGCCCTGCGGGCTGAGAAGAATCGTCCTGGGTGGCGGTTCCCGCCCGATGGCCTGCAGAGCGCTCACTATGGGCTCAGGCTTCATGACCATGCCTTCGCCGCCTCCAAACGGTCGATCATCAGCCATTTGATGCTTGTCAGTGGTGTAATCCCTGATGTTGTGAACGCGGATGCTGATGAGGCCCCGTTCGACGGCCTTTCCCACGATGCTCTCGTTCAACGGCGAGACAAACATTCCTGGAAAAAGGGTCAATATGTCAAAGATCATCTATTCCAGCAAACCTTCCGGCGGGTCGATCACGATGCGCCGCCCCGTGAGGTCGATCTCCCGGATGATTGCGTCCACGGCGGGAATCAGGTATTCCTTGTCGCGGTCCCTGGTCACGTAGACGTCATGGCTTCCAGTCTCGATGATTCCCGTGATGGTTCCCACAAAGGAGCCGTCCATCTTCTCGACGGAAAGACCGATCAGCTGATAGTAATAAAATTCCCCATCATCGAGAGGCGGCAGCAGGGATTCCGGCAAAAGAATCTCAGCGCCTGTCAGCGCCCTGGCAGCATCCCTGTCCCCGATCTCTTCAAACTGCGCCAGCCATACCCTGCCGTGGGGTTGAGCCGCCTTCAGGGTCAATTCCCGGCCTGCGCCTCCCTGACCCTCGGGCCTGCAAAAGAGCCTGACTCCCCGCTTCAAGGTCTCAAAACTCTCTCCCAGGGCGATGATCTTCACCGCCCCATGGACGCCGTGGGCTCCTCCCACCTTACCCACCACAACAAGGCAAGGTTCATCCATGGTCTATTCGATGATTTCCAGTACCGCTCGTTTTCGAATCTTGGTTGATGCGGCGCTCAGAATCGTGCGCATCGCACGGGCGGTTCGGCCCTGCTTCCCAATGACCTTGCCCAGGTCCTCTTTGGCCACACGCAACTCTATGACGGAGGTCTGCTCGCCCTCGATCTCGGAGACCTTCACTTTTTCGGGATTATCCACCAACGCCCGTGCCATGAACTCGATCAGTTCTTTCAACATGCTGACCTCCGGATTCTCGTGCGCCGCAATGGCCTCTCTCCCTGAGAAGCCTAATCCCCAGTTCCAACTCGGTGCTTCTTCATCAAGCTGCGTACCGTGTCTGATGGCTGTGCACCCTTGTCCATCCAGTACTTGAGCCTTTCGGCGTCGACATGGACTTCTGCGGTCTCAGGCAGCGGGTTGTAGGTGCCGATCCTCTCTATGAATCGACCGTCGCGTGGAGACTCCGAATTGGCCACGACGATCTGGTAAAAGGGTCTCTTCTTTCTTCCTCGACGAGCTAAACGAATGCGTACCGGCATAACCTGTGGCTTACCTCCTCGGCTGTGATTTCGTTCCTTCCAAAGGCCTGGCGGCCTTCTCATCCATTCAAAAGCGCAAAAAGCCCAAGGCCGACCTTGGGATCTTCGACTCGGATTCACTCATTCAACGCCGCAATCATGATCATGAGCCAAAAAGGCTGTCTGTAAAAGCTTCCATATAGCTCAATATGTGAGGATTAAAAAGGAAAAAATGCCTTTCGCTTCTTGCCTTTTCCCTTCTTCTTCTTGGTGGGGCCGCCACCCATCATCTGGCGCATCATCCGGCGAGCTTCATCATAGCTCTTCATCAGCCGGTTGACATCCGGAACACTGGTGCCGCTTCCAGCCGCGATGCGCCGCCTGCGGCTCCCGTTCAGAATTTCCGCATTCCTGCGCTCCTCTCGGGTCATGGAGTTGATGATCGCCTCCATCCGGACAAACTCCTTCTCATCCACCTGGACGTTCTTGAGCTCTTTCATCACTCCCATGCCGGGAAGCAGGTTCATGATCTGCTGGATGGAGCCGAGCTTCTTGACCTGGCGCAGCTGGTCCCGAAAATCCTCCAGGGTGAAGGTGTCCTCTTTGAACTTGCGGGCGAGCTCGACCGCCTGTTTTTCGTCAAAAGCCTCCTGGGCCTTTTCAATGATGGAGAGCACGTCCCCCATCCCCAGGATCCGGGAGCTCATGCGGTCAGGGTGAAACACCTCCAGGGCATCCAGCTTCTCCCCAACACCGATGAACTTGATGGGGCAGCCCGTGACCGACCGGATGCTCAAGGCAGCGCCCCCTCGCGCGTCGCCGTCCAATTTGGAAAGAATGACGCCGGTGATCTGGATCGCTTCATGAAAAGCCTCGGCGACCTGAACCGCATCCTGGCCCGTCATGGCGTCGGCCACCAGGAGGATCTCGGATGGCGAAAGAATCTGCTTGATTCGAGCGAGCTCCTCCATGAGCTCCGTGTCCACGTGAAGCCGGCCAGCGGTGTCAACGAGGAGCGTGTCACAATTTTGCTGCCTGGCGAATTCCAGGGCTTCCTTGACGATGTCTTCGGGCCGCTGGTCCACCGATGAGGGATAAACTGGCAGCTTCAGCTGCTGGGCGAGCGTCGTCAGCTGCTGGATGGCCGCCGGGCGGTAAATGTCAGCGGGGACGAGGCAGGGTCTCCGCTTCTCGCTGGTCAGCTTGCGGGCCAGCTTGGCTGTGGTCGTGGTTTTGCCCGAGCCCTGAAGCCCCACCAGCAAAATGCCGACGGGCGGCCGTCCGACGAGATTGATCGGAACGGCCTGGCCGCCCATGAGATCCGTCAGGGCTTCATTGACGATTTTGATGACCTGCTGGCCGGGAGTCAGGCTGTCCAGAACCTCCTGGCCCACCGCCCGTTCCGCAATGCCGGCCACGAATTCCTTGGCCACCTTGTAATGGACATCGGCCTCGAGGAGGGCCATCCTCACTTCACGCAAAGCCTCCCTGATATTGGCCTCCGTGAGCTTCCCCTGGCCTCGGAGATGTTTGAAAACTTTCTGAAGCTTGTCGGACAGATTATCGAACATGGTCAAACACCGCTAAGTGAGGTGAATTCGTGCGCATTCTCCAGAGGAGAAGAACCTGATCTTCATCTAAACATCTAGTCGCAAAGAGCCCAATATGTCAACGAGTTAGACTGGATTCAGCCGCATCTTCCCAGAGAGCAATACTCGGACCAGGCGCTGGGCTACACCCCTGTGTTCATTCACGAACTTCCCGGCACTTACCGAAGCTTCTGCACGGAGCGGGGGATCTGCAAGATATGACCACAAGAAATGTTCAAGCTCGCCTTCAGTCTCCACCCGCTGATAGCATCCCCGATTCATCAGGGCGGATTCCAGCTCCCGGAAATTGAAAAGGTGTGGGCCCCAACAGGCCGGTTTTCCCTGTGCGGCCGCCTCCAGGGGATTGTGTCCCCCGAAGGGGACCCAGCTTCCGCCGACAAAAGCCACGTCGGAAACGGCATAGAAACGGCCCAGTTCTCCAAGGGTATCCAGGAGGAAAACCGTCCCTCCCTGTGCCATTTGGCCTCGGGAGCGGAGAGCCGGCTTCAGTTCCAGACGCTGGCAAAGGCCAGCAATTTCATGGCCACGTCCCGGGTTTCGTGGTGCGACAATGAGGAGCAGTTCCGGCAGCTGCCTCAGCAGTCTCCCGTGTATTCTGAGGAGCAGTTCCTCTTCGCCTTCGTGGGTGCTTCCCGCGATCCAGACCGGCGTGCCATCGGGGAGTCCGATGGACTTTTTGAGGGCTGCCACTTCCGATGGCGGCACCTCATGCGGAGCCGCATCGAATTTGAGGTTGCCGGAAACGTGCACTCGAGCGGGCTCCACCCCCAGTTGCAGATACTGATCCCTGTCTGCTTCCGATTGAGCAAAGATAGCCTGGAGCCCGTTCAACAAACGGCTCCACAGCGCTTTCAGCAAGAGCATGCTCCGGAACGACCTCGGGGAGAGTCGACCATTCACCAAAACGGAAGCAATCCCATACCGACGGAGGGCGCAAAGCAGATTGGGCCACAAGTCCGTTTCCACCTGGATGAACAGGGCCGGACGGATTCTCCGAACCAGCCGATCCGTTGCCAGAGGGAGATCATGAGGCAGGTAGAAGAACGAGCATACCCATGGACTCAGTGTCTTCCGCGCCAGCTTTTGTCCCGTCTCCGTGGCCGTGGAGAATACAATGGATGCTTCAGGCCAGCTCTCCTTAAGGGTTCTCACAAGGGGAGCCACCGACAGGGTTTCTCCAACGGAGAGGGCATGGATCCAGATTGTTGGCCTGTCGATCTTGACATCCGGCGCCGACAGCCCGAGACGCTGCAGGCAGCTGTCTGCATATTTCCCGTCAGTCAGTGCCCTGAGCCTGTAGTACAGCAGCACTTGAGGCCAGAGCAGTCCCCAGCCCAGCCCGTAAACCATCCTGATCCAGGGGGGCAAAAGGGCTCCCTCAGGAGGATGGCTTGATCTGGAATTGCCCAGTGACCGACAGGGCACCGGGGTTGCTTGAACCGGGCCGCAATCCGACACCTGAGCCGGTTCGACGTCTGGTTTTGATCCATGGGACCCATCCTCCGATCCGCCGGCTCCCAATCGGTACAGAACCAGTGAGGCCGTCCGATCCGCCACCCCCGGCTCGCCCAGGAGCCCGCGGATTCCGGCAAGGTCAGCCCGCTGCTGCGCAAGCCTGGAGGGATCGTTCAGCAGGTCCAGGGTCTCCTCGGCGAGCCTTGCCGGGCTGGCCTCGTGCTGCAGGAGCTCGGGTGCGATCATCTTTCCGGCAATGAGATTGG
>CAZEOY010000038.1:0-12552 GCA_964513835.1 uncultured Syntrophobacteraceae bacterium | reverse complement strand
AAGAGGGCCATTGAAGAGATCCTGGTCGCGGCGCGGTCGAGCTTTCCCGTGCTCCTGACGGGTGAGAGCGGGACGGGAAAAGAGCTCTTTGCCCACGCCATACATTCCGAAAGCGACCGGAGGCGATTCCCCTTCGTCCGATTGAACTGTGCAGCCATACCCGAGACGCTTCTCGAATCCGAGCTCTTCGGCTACGAGGCCGGTGCCTTCACGGGAGCCCAGAAATCCGGAAAGCCCGGAAAATTCGAGCTCGCGCACCGGGGGACCATCTTTCTCGACGAAATCTCCGAGATGCCCAAGAGCATGCAGGCCAAGCTCCTGCGCGTCTTACAGGAAAAGGAACTCGAGCGCCTCGGTGGAAACCGGGTCATCCAGACGGACTTTCGCCTCATCGTGGCCACCAACCGATCCATCGAGTCTCTTGTGGAGAGCGGACAGTTCCGGCAGGACCTGTACTATCGCTTGAGCGTCATCCCCATCGTGATTCCGCCACTTCGGGAGCGCAAGGAAGATATACCGATCATCATCGAAAGGAAGCTTCAGGAGCTCCGAGCCGAACTGGCCACGCCCCTCGAAGTCGCCTTTGCCGACGATGCCATGGACGCCTTGAAGCAGTACTGCTGGCCCGGAAATATCCGTGAGCTCATGAATGTCGTGGAGCGTGTGGTTTGCTCGGTGAAAGACGGATTCATCAGGCTGGAGCATCTTCCCCCGACGATCCTGCGCAAGAAATACCTGAAGTCGCTGGACGAGCGCAGCTCGCTTCAAGCCATGATGGATGACATCGAGAAGGAGATCATTCTCGAGACGCTGAAGAAGGCGGGCAACAACAAAGCTCAGGCAGCCCGCCGTCTCCAGATCGATCGGACCGCGCTCTATAAGAAAATCCGCAAGCATGGGATCGCTGGAATTTAAGCCGCGCCGGTCAGGGAGGCCAGCCGGCGCCACCCTTTCCTGATCCCGTCATTACCCTTTCTTGCGCCAGGGGGACATGAGGGCCTCGCCGTCCAGGACGGTCTCACCCGCCTGGTTGGTGCAGGTGGTGCGCATTCTGATCCGTTTCTTTTCCGGTATGACTTCAACAACTTCTGCTCGCGCTGTGATGGTGTCCCCGATGTAGACGGGGGCGAGAAACCGCATTTGCTGCTGGAGGTAGATGGCGCCCGGGCCCGGGAGCTTCATGCCCAGTACGTGGGAAATGAGACCCGCCGTCAGCATGCCGTGGGCGATGCGACGTTTGAACACCGTCGTTTTGGCGTATTCCTCGTCCACGTGAGCCGGGTTGAAATCCCCCGTGATGCCCGCAAACAGGTAGATGTCGGCTTCAGAGATGGTCTTGGAAACGGTGTCGAAGTCCCCCACCTGGATATCATCTATGGTTTTCCAAAGCATGATTTCAGTCCTCATCTGAAGTGATTTGCGTTTAGAAACTGGAAACCCTCTCCCCCACTGATCTCATGCGACCCCTCGAGCCTTCAGCTCTTCCAGGGCTGTACCCCCGATGCCGAGATAGGTCGAATAAATGAAGGTATTGTCAGCACCAACCGGTCGGCATGCCCACTTAACCCTTGGCGGCGATTCGGTCATCTTCCAGACAGGCCCCTGCAGCGTGATCTCACCGTACACCGGGTCCCGCACCTTGCGGAACGACCCGCGGTCCCACCAGTTCTGCTCCTGCAGGGTGTCCATCGGCCGGGTGACCTTTCCCGTCACCACGGCTGCCCCCCGACCTTCTTTGCGGGAGGTCACATCCTGCACCTTCTGGATCACGAAGTCCACGGGATGCTGAGTGCTCCAACCTTCGAGCGCCTCCTGAAGCGCTTTCTCGTTCTCGTATTGTGTGCGGAAGGCAAAGGACGAAAACCGCGGATCATCGGCCAGCTCAGGGCGCTCGATGATCTCCATCAGTGTCCGAAAGGCCTCGTCGTTATAGGCGGCCATGAACGTGTAGCCGTCCTTGCACTGGATGAACGTGTACGGGAAGACGGACGGGTCGTAATTCCCAAGCCGCTCTTTCACCTGGCCTCCCATGTGGAACCAGCCGAGGTTGTAGTCGACGAACTTCATGATGCACTCGGCCCCCGAGACATCCACCATCTGTCCCCGCCCGGTCTCCTCCCGGAAATGGAGAGCCGCCAGAATTCCGTAAGCGGCGTACATCCCTTCGGCGTACCAGCCGTACCAGCTTCCGACCTTGGTGGGAACCGTGTACTCGGCTCCCGTGCCGTCGGCCGCTTCTCCGTTGATATACACGAGACCCGAATAGGCCTGGTTGGAGATTTCCGCGCCGGGGCGTCCGGATTTCGAGAGTGGACCGAACTGGCCGTACGTGTAAAGCGCCGCATAGATGAGACGAGGGTTCACATCACGCAGCTGGCGGTAGCCGATGGACCAGCCGTCCATGATCCCGGGCTTGTACGTTTCGATGAGGATGTCCGCACGGCCGGCGAGGCCGGTAAAGAGCCTCTGCCCTTCGGGATCCGCCAGGTTGAGGGTGATGTGGTGCTTGTTCCGGCCTTCCGCCAGGTAGCCGAGGCCCGTGCCGCCATGCTCGATTCCGAACGGGCTGTATTTTCTGGAAATATCTCCCCCGGGAGGCTCCACGCGGATGACACGGGCGCCCATCTCCGCCAGAATGGATGAACAGACCAATCCCCCCATGTTCCCGTAGCTCGCGTCGATGACCAGCAGATCATCCAGGGCTTCGGGCTTGGAGGCCGCATCCTTTGGATCGCTCTGCTCCCTGGCCCAGTCGAACCAGGTCGTCTTTTGGCTTTCGGCAGTCATTCAGCACTCCTGATTATGAAACCAGCTGTTTAGGTGTTAGGTGTTGGCTGTCCTCCGTTGGATCACAACTTAATTCCCTAGAAGAAGGTGCCTTTCGCTCCGTCCCAATCCGCCGGAGGTTTGGCTCCGGGCCGATCGTCCCATGTTCCGATCACCTTCTTTTCTTTGAGCTCCTGGATTTCGTCGGGGCCAAGGTTGAGGATATTGCGGAAGATGTGATCGTTGTGGAAGCCGACAGGCTTGGCGATCCCTTTCATGCGTCCCGGACTGGCCGAGAGCTTGGGCCCGGGGCCGTATTCCACGACCTTGCCGTAAAGGGGATCCTCGAATTCCTGGACAGCCCCGCGATGACGGAGATGGGGATCGCTGTAGTGGTCACGCACGCTGGCAACGCGATGCGCCGCAAACCCGTGCCGATCGGCGAGCCGTTCGACGTCTTCCGGGTTCAAGCCGGCTGTCCACCCTGCCACGATGGCATGAAGGGCTGCGTTGTTCTGATCCTCGATCCGCCCTGCCATGGTCTTGAAGCGCGGGTCTTCGGCCAGGTCGGCCTGGTTCATGGCCCGGCAGAGTCCCTGGAACTGGGTGTCATCGAGAGCGGCCAGGGCCAGAAACCCTTCCCGGCATGGGAAAATCCCCGACGGGGAGATGGAGACGTCCCGGTTTCCGCTGCGCCGGCGCTCCTGACCGGTCAGGTGAGCGTAGAGCCAGGTCCAGTCGAGGATCCGGATGAGGCTTTCGCCCTGCGAGACGTCGATGAGCTGACCCTTTCCCGATCGCCTGCGGAAATGAAGGGCTCCCAGTATCCCGAGGGTGGCGAAGAGCGCCCCGGTGTAGTCGCCGATCCAGGTCCCGATCTTGAGGGGGGTGCGGCCCTGAAAGCCCGTGATGGCGGAAAAGCCGCTCATGGCCTGAGAGGTCGCATCGTAGGACGGCCGGTCCTTGTACGCGCTCCACTGCCCGAATCCGCTGTTGGCCTGGTAGATGAGGCGGGGATTCACTTCGCTCAGCCGCCGGTAGCCGACGCCCCACCGATCCATCGTGCCGGGCCGGAAATTCTCGATCAGGACATCCGATCGCGCCACAAGCCGTTTGAGCAGATCGCCGCCCTCAGGTCTCCGGATGTCGAGGGCCACGTGGAGCTTGTTGTGGTTCATGTGCGTGAAGGCGGGGGAGATATTTTGCCAGAAGAATCCACGGGGCGCCACGTAGCGCATGAGGTCTCCCACGCCCGGCAGCTCGATCTTGATGACCTCGGCCCCGAAATCGGCCAGAAGATCCGCCGTCACCGGGCCGAAAACGCGGGTGCACAGCTCGAGCACCCGGACACCCTTGAGGGCCTCGGGCTTAAAAAAAGCGCTTGCAGGATCGAACAGATCCTCGGTCCATTGGAAATAGTCTTGGGCTGACATAGAAGCCTGTCCTCTCCTCTATTTGATGAGAACCGAAGGCAGCCAGGTGATGGTCTGCGGAAATGTGGTGCAGATGATAATGCCGATGAGCATGAGCCCCAGAAACGGCAAGATCCCTTTGTAGATATGCCCGATGGTGATTCCCGCCGGAGCGATTCCCACCAGGTAGAAAAGCGCGTAGCCGAAGGGCGGACTCAGGAAAGAGGTCTGCAGATTGATGGCGATCATGGTGACGAACCACAGCTTGTCGAAACCCAGCTGCTCGGCAATGGGCAGAAAAATGGGAAAGCAGATGAGCACGATGCCCAGCCAGTCCAGGAACATGCCGAGCAAAAAGACGATGAACATCATGACAAAGTAGATGCCCCACTTGCCCAGGCCGAGGCCCATGACGAAATCGGTCACCACGTCCCCGCCGCCGGTGCCCAGGAAGACGCCTGTGAAGCAGGTGGCCCCCACCAGGATGATGATGACCATGGAGGTGACCCGGGCCGTGTTTTGAATGGCCTGCAGAAATCCCTTGTGCGTGTACTTCCGGTAAACCAGCACCATGAGGAAGGAGATGAAACACCCGACGCCCGAGGCTTCGGTGGGAGTGGCTATACCCGCAAACAGCGATCCCAGCACACCCAGGATCAGAACCACCGGCGGAATCAGCGACTTCAGGCACATGACCATCACTTTGGAGAAGGGAACCGCGGCCCGTTCCTCCGCCGAGAGGGTCGGCCCCCACTCGGGTTTTACCAAGCAGGCCACGAGAATGTAGCCGAGGTAGAGGGTCGAAAGGATCAGCCCCGGGATGACGGCCGCTGCAAAGAGCTTCCCAACGGAGATGGTCGCCTGGGCTCCCATGAGGACCAGCATGATGCTTGGCGGAATCAGGATCCCCAGAGTGCCGCCCGCCGCGATGGCGCCCGTGCTGATTTCTTTTTGGTAATTGTACTTCATGAGAATCGGCAGACCCACGAGTCCCATGGTGACCACCGAAGCCCCGACAATCCCCGTGCAGGCGGCGAAAACGGTGCACACGACGATGACGGCGAGCAGGATGCCGCCGCGGATGTTCCCCAGCAGATAGCGCAGAGCCTCGAAGAGATCGTCGGCCACGCCCGAGCGCTCCAGCAGCTGGGCCATGAAGATGAAGAGCGGGATGGCGATGAGCTCATAGTTGTCCATGACGCCATAAATCCGGTTCATGAACATGTAGTAAACCGAGGTGCCCCAGCCGATGTAACCGAAGATGACGGCCAGGCCGCCCAGAACGAATGCCAGCGGGTGGCCCATGAAGATCCCGATGAGGAGCCCCGCGAACATGAGGAGGGTGATTGCCGCGTCGCTCATAGCTCCTCTCCTTTCACCAGGAAGTAGAGCCGCCGGGAGAAAACGGCGAAGCCCTGGAGGAGCAGGAGCGCGGCCGTGATGGGGATCACCGTCTTGATGGGGTAAAGGGGCGGAGCGAAGACGCTCCAGCTGGTCTCCTTCATCTGCCAGGCAGTGGCGGCGAACTTGGTGCCCTGCCAGAGCAGGACCGAACAGAAGGGGAAGAAGAGAACGATGTACGAGATGACATCCAGGAGCGCCTTCTTGCGATCGGAAAAGTACTGATAAATGACGTCGATGGACACGTGCGTCCTGTGGAGGAGTGCGTAGGCTGCCGAGAGCATGAAGTGTGCGGCGTACATCTGAATCGATGATTCGAAGGTCCATATGGTGGGGGCGCCAAAGAAACGGCGGGTGACGACCTCGAAGACGACGATGAGAGTGATGAACACGATCAGCCAGGCTACCGTCTTACCGACGGCTGTGCTGATCGCGTCGAGAAAGGACAGAAATTTTTTGAATCCTTCCATGATGATCCTCTTCTGAAGGCTCTGCGACCCTTGGTGTGAGAACCTTTCCGGCATGGCTCCGGTCTGCTTGAAACATGGCGGACATGCCGCAATCCAGGTGAATCTTCGATTTATCCGACCACTGCGGCGCAGAGCCGCGGAGATGCAAGCTCTGCGTCTCTGCGTCTCTGCGCGATGATGAGGTTTTGATTTCGTGCTGCTCTCTGGCACCAGCGATCATGTCTGCGCTATGGAGCCGGCTTGGCCGCCTCGGCCTTGATGGCTTCCATGTCCGGCATGGACTTCGGGTTTCTGCCGTACGTGAAGGGCATGGCCAGGGAACGCCACTGGGCGATGTCTTTGAGGAACTGGAGCTGCGAGTAGGCCACTTTCGCAAAGAGAGGGTTCTCCTTGGCAGACTCGACCACGAACTTGTTCACCATTTCCTGGATCCTGTTGAGCTCCTCGTCGCTGATGCGGGAGATTTGCGTCCCCTTCTCCTCGAATTTCTTGACCGCATCGATGCAGGTATATTCCATCTGGGTGAAGGACCAGACCATGTTGGCCATGGCCGCATACTTCAGAAGGGTCTTCTGCTGCTCGGGCAGCTCATCCCAGACTTTCTTGTTGATCATGACACCCAGGAGGGATGCAGGCTGATGCCAGCCGGGCGTGGACCAGAACTTCGTCACCTCTCCGAAGCCCATCCCCAGATCGATGACGGGGCTCGAGAATTCGGCTGCGTCGATAACGCCCTTGTCCAGAGCCTGGTAAATCTCCCCTCCCGCCAGCATGGTCTGGGCGGCTCCGAGCTCCTGGAGCAGCTTGCCCTGGGTCTGCCCGGACATCCGGATCTTCAGACCTTTGTAGTCGGCCAGGCTTTTGATGGGCTTGTTGCTGCGCACGCCGGACTCCATGGGAGTGACCGAGTGGGGCAGGTAGTAAATGCCGTATTTCCCGTAAGCTTCCTGGTAGAGCTCAAATCCCCCGGCCTGGTAGATCCAGACCATGTAATCCACCGGTGTGAGTCCCATGGGATAAGAGCCCAGGAGGTCGAACACCGAGTTCTTGCCCGTCCAGTAGTTGGGCCATTCGCCGCCTGCCTCCAGAGTCCCCTTGGACACAGCGTCGAACAGTTCGAAGGCCGGAACGAGCTCACCAGCCGAGAAAAGCTTGATGTCGAAATCCCCGCCCGAAAGTTCCTTCACGATCCTGCAGAAGCTGCGGTCGGCTTCGATAAGCGCGATGGAAGGCGTCCAGGTGGTCCCCATCCGCCAGCGCACCTTGGCGGAAAAGGCGGGTGAAGCGACGAGGCAGACGCTCATGAACACACCGACAAAAAACGTGAGAGCTCGAAGATTTCTGGTGATTCGATGCATAATGGCCTCCTTGATGGGTGTGAAAGAAATGGATGCTTCTGGAAGCAGCGCTTCCCTCCATGAACAAAACAGGCATGGCGGAATCATCATGGGCCTCACAAGAGCCGTGTCAGGTGGGCTTCCGGGAATTCACAGAGATATCCCGGGCACACCTGACGGCACGGATGCCAGGAGCTCGGCCACGGCGGCATATTCACCGCTCGAGCTCCGGCAGCGCACGATGATTTTCCAGCCTTTGCCCAGCGCCTGTTTTTCGACGCGTATTTCGAACAGAACCTTCTCGCCCTGAGAGGCGAGCCCCAGGAATTCCACGTGGAGCGAATGATAATGGACCGATGCAACGGGAAGCCAGCGACGTAGAAGGGGAGCGAAGCACAGCATGAGGTCCGGTGGTGCCAGGAGATTGCCCTCCGCAGGCACGACGCCGGAACCCGGCGTTGGGAGGTCCCGCTCGTCGGTATCGAGCCTCAGCTCGACTGCTACCGTCCTGCGGAACCCGTCCTGGAACAGCACGAAGGGTTCGTCGGCTTCCATAGGCCTTCACGCTCTCTCGGTGTGAATGTGGGAACGGGAGTGGGGGATGCTGGTCTGATGCGAAACAATTGATCAAGTGAGCAATCGAGATGCCAATGGATGATCGTTTTAGAAAACGCAATATATTTAAATGGTTGGGATAGAGCCTCAGCACCCCGACCTGATGGGGACTGTAGCTGATCGGCCACACATATCACAAGCGGCGACCCCAGACTTCAGCCAATATTCCTCATATTCATGTGTTGTCGATGGGCCACATGTGATCACTCAGCCACAGGGTTGCCTGTAGCCTTTGACAATCGGTGTGAGTTGAGCCATTGTGACTTCATCACCGCGGTATTGCTATCACGGAATAAAGGGAGTGTGCGCGACCCATGCATATCATTCAGACGCTCGTCGGCACTATGGAAGTCTATTGTTACCTGGTTTTCGATGAGGAAACGCGGGACGGCATTTTCATCGATCCCGCCGGGGACGAACAGCGTCTCCTGAGCCTGCTCAGGCAAAACGGGGTGAATCTCCGGTACGTTGTGAACACCCATGGTCATGCGGATCACACTTGCGGCAACGGGATCATCAAACGGGAGACCGGAGCCCTGCTGGTCATGCATGAACTGGACGACGACTTTTTCCAGAAGCGCGAGTGCCGGGAATGGGCTGCCACCATGGGGTTCGAGCCCAGCCCGCCTGCGGATGTGAGGATTCGGGACGGCGACGAGCTCACATTCGGCGGTCTCACCATGACGTTTCTCCACACCCCGGGACACAGTCCCGGCGCCTGCTGCATCCGGATCGACGGGAACCTGTTCACGGGAGACACACTGTTTGTGGGGGCCGTAGGCCGAACTGATCTTCCGGGGAGCTCTTTCGATCAACTTCTGGAGTCCCTCAAGAACAAGATCCTCACGTTGCCTCCGGAGACCGTCATCTGGCCGGGTCACGATTACGGGGATCATCACCGATCCACCGTCGCGCATGAGATGGAGACCAACCCTTACATCACGGACTTTTTGATCGATGATTGATGACTTTTCGTATCTGGATGTGTTGGTTTTCGAGACTCCCATCGGGGTTCTGATGGCCGGAAGCAGCACCCATGGGGTTCGCCTCCTCACCTACCTCGGTGATTCTCGCCCGAGTCAAGCTGAGCAGCGAATCTTGGTCAAGGCTGCCTGTCCGGCGTTCGAGGCGCGCTTCGACGGACACTCCCTGCTCTTGGACGAAGTGCGGACACGAATCCTGTCTTACCTCAAGGAGGCTGCCCCCCTCCCCTATTTTGCGCTGGATCTCCGTGACGGGACGCCTTTTCAACAGAAAGTGTGGGAGGCCCTCATTCGGATACCCATGGGAGAGACCCGATCCTATCACGAGATCGCAATGCAGATCGGCCATCCCCGTTCCTCAAGAGCCGTGGGACAGGCCTGCGCGCGCAACCCGGTCCTTTTGCTGGTTCCCTGCCATCGGGTTACCGCCGAAGGTGGAGGGTTGGGGGGGTTTTCGTGCGGGCTCCACGTGAAGGAAGCTCTTCTGGCGCTCGAAAAAATCGGGCGACTCCCCGATTCGATCTGCGCCAAGCCATCGCCTAAATCTTAAATGGTTCCTGAAGCGCCAGCAGCGGAGCGCCTCATTTCCCTTTGACTATGCAGTAGTGAATGTTTTGTGTGACGGAGGCACAAAGTTGAAAGAGAAGAATCTGAAGCGAAAAGATAGGATCGAGACCCCTGAAGGGCCTTTGGGCGTACTTATTCCTGGCATAGGAGGAGCCGTCAGCACCACGTTCATTGCAGGAGTCGAGCTGGTGCGCAAAGGTTTGGCTGAGCCCATCGGATCGCTCACCCAACTGGGCACCATCCGCCTGGGCAAAAGGACCGAGCATCGCAGCCCCAGGATCAAAGATTTTGTACCGCTTGCCTCCATGGACGACATGGTTTTCGGCGGATGGGACATTTACGAGGCCAATGCTTACGAGGCGGCTCTCTATGCGCGGGTGCTGCGCCGGGATCATCTGGATTCCATAAAGGATTTTCTGAGCACCATACGGCCCATGCGAGCCGTCTTCGACCGCGACTTCGTGCGCAATCTGGACGGCACTTTTATCAAAGAGAGCCGGGACCTGCGCAGCCGGGTAGAAGCCCTCAAGGAGGATATCGCCCGTTTCAAAGATGCCCATGGCGCCGAACGCTGTATCATGATCTGGTGCGGGAGCACGGAAATATTCCTGAAGCAGGAAGACGATATCCATGGGTCTGTGGAATCGTTTCAGAGGGCCATCGATCAGAATGACTCGCGCATTCCCCCGAGCATGCTGTACGCGGTGGCCGCCATCGAGAGCGGCGTCCCCTTCATCAACGGAGCTCCCAACCTGACCATCGACATCCCGGCCATGGTCGAAATGGCTGCCGAAAGGAATGTTCCCATCGCCGGGAAGGACTTCAAGACAGGCCAGACCCTCATGAAGACCATTCTGGCGCCGGGCCTCAAGTCACGGATGCTGGGTCTCGAAGGTTGGTATTCCACCAACATACTGGGCAACCGCGACGGGTTGGTGCTGGATGACAAGGACTCGTTCAAGACCAAGGAAGAGAGCAAGCTTTCTGTCCTGGAGTACATTCTTCAACCGCATCTCTATCCGACGCTCTACAAGAACTATTACCACAAGGTCACCATCAACTACTATCCGCCGCGGGGGGACAACAAGGAAGGCTGGGACTGCATCGACATCTTCGGATGGCTTGGGTACCCCATGCAGATCAAGGTTGATTTCCTTTGTCGTGACAGCATCCTGGCGGCGCCTCTGGTGGCTGACCTTGTCCTGCTTACGGATTTGGCACAACGCATCGGAATGAGCGGCATACAGGAATGGCTGTCCTTCTACTTCAAGAGTCCTATGCACAAGGAGGATCTTTATCCTGAGCACGACCTGTTCATCCAGCTCATGAAGCTCAAGAATACCCTCCGTTACCTGATGGGCGAAGAGCAGATCACGCACTTCGGCCTGGACTATTACATGAACGAAGAACGTGAATAGAAGGAGTCGAGGTTGGACTCACCCGAAAGACACCGCCACGCTTTCGTGGAATCTTATGATGGGATGGTTGCTTTCGGCTTCTCGAGGGAAGTCGATGAGAAGTCCCTCATTTACTATCTCCAGAAGTTTTCCGACGACGATTTGATGAACATCCTGGTCCCGAGAATGAGCGATGAGGAGATTGAGACGATCTTCAATCTCGTCAGCCAAACCATGCGGAAGCACCTGAAGGAAGAGGAGTATCACCGGTACTTTCTGAAGGACGACGGCCATTCTCATTAGGGCGGCGGTTGGCTCTCAGCCGCTGTTTTGCAGCTCTTAGCTCCTGGGAAGCTCAGCACGCCGCGCGGTCTCCCTGTGAGACGGTGACCAGGCGACGGGACGGATCGGCACTCCTGATTGCTGGCACCTGAGAGCTAATGGCTAAGCGCTGATTCCCGCCCTTTCTTCCACCCAATGCCCGAGGGCCGCCAGCAGGCGTCGGTTTTCCCGGGGAAGGCGAACGGCGATACGAAAGAATCGTTCGTCCAATCCTTCGAAATTGGCGCAATCGCGCACCAGAATCCTGTGCTGACGCAGCAGATCCTGCTGGAGTGTTGCAGCACCCGGGAAGCGTCCATCGATGCGGACCAGCAGGTAGTTGGCGACCCCCGGAAGCGTTGCCCCGAGTCTCATCTCTGCAATTCCTGAGGCCAGGAATTCACGCTCCCGGCTGATCAGGTCCATCGTCCGCGTACGATACGACTCCTGATGCATGCAGAATGCACCGGCTATTTGGGCAAAGGTGTTGATGGACCAGGGAGGGATGAACTGCCGAATGCGCCGGGCAAGCTTGGAGGTCGTCAGGATGTATCCCAGCCTGAGCCCCGGGATGGAGTAAAACTTGGTCATGGAGCGAACGAGGACGAGAGAGGATGATTCGCTGAGAAAGGTTTTCATCGACTCCTCTTCGCAAAAATCCACGAAAGCTTCGTCGATGATTCCGGTCCAACCTTGTTCCGCACAGGTTTCTGCAACCCATTGTCGCACTTCGGAATCCAACAGAGTCCCCGATGGACTGCCGGGATGAGTCAAAAGAACGGCGTCCGGTTCAGCCTCAGCGAAGCCGGTTTTGAGCGCGTGGAGGGTGGGCTGGAAATGCGTCTCTTCAGCGGAACAGAGGCGATGGAGCCGTACCCCTTCGCGCTCGAAGGCGCGCTGGTATTCGCTGAACGTCGGAACCGCGACGATCGCCTTCTGAAGCTTCAAAGCCCTCGCCAGCCAGTAAATCAACTCTGTCGATCCATTGCCGACAACGATACGATCGGGCGAAATGCTGTGGAATGCGGACAAAGCCTCGGTCAAGGCACGGTTGGAGATGTCGGGGTAATGCTGGAGCAGCGGAAAACTGTCCCGGAATTCGTCCCACAGCCCGGGCGGAGGTCCCAGGGGATTGATGCTGGCGCTGAAATCCAGGATGTCATCGGGTGAGCAGTGAAGCTGGTTCGCGATTTCGTATACGTTGCCGCCGTGGAGAAAGGTCATGGGCCACCGCTTTCAGTCGTCCAGTTTCGGGTTTCGTGTTTCCAGGTCCGCAGGGCGCA
>CAZEOY010000037.1:0-12587 GCA_964513835.1 uncultured Syntrophobacteraceae bacterium | reverse complement strand
GATTTTCCCATCATATTCGAGCACTTCTTCGGATTCATCGAAGCCATCAACCGGCTGCATCGCATGGGCGAGCTGCACGGCGATATCCTCATCGACCATATTTTTATCGAACGCAACAGCGGAATCTATCGGTGGATCGACTTCGATTACACCTACGACTGGGCTGAGAATCCCTATGGCGTGGATCTCTTTGGGCTGGGGAACATTCTTTTGTTCACGACGGGCAAGGGTTTCCACAATCTGCCCGACTTGTCAGCCTGTGGTCCGGAAGGAATCAAGATGCGTTCATGCCTGGAGCCCGGTGACCTTTCGTTGTTTTTCAAGCACCGAATTGCGAACCTGCAAAAGCTTTTTCCTTATATCCCGGATTCACTGAACTATGTTCTGCTCCATTTCAGCCAGGGGGCCAGGGTCTTTTACGAGCACACCGACGAGTTGCTCGAGGATCTCAGTGCCTGTCGACTGGACATGGCGGCCCACTGACGCGGGGCTCCTTGAGCTTCCTGGGATTATGACGGACAAAGGGGGAGATTCTTATGAGAGAGTTGGCCGGAGGTGTGGAAACCAAGGTATTGATCGCCGTGGACCTGTCAGAGAATTCCCTTAAAGCTGTGGACTACGTGGGAGGGATTCTTCACTGCCACGAGTCGGCTGAAATCACTCTGCTGACGGTGATCAAAGAGCCCTCACCCGACATCGTGCCCGACGATCAGGAGAGAAACCGAATGGTCGAGGAAGCGCGAAAGGAGACCTTGGCGCTCATGGAAGAAGCAGGTTCACGACTGACTGCTTTGGGAATCCCCGAGAAGCATATCCAACTCAAGATCCAGGTCTGTCAGAAGCCCGTGAGTGTCTCGGATCTCATCCTCCGTGAGCAGCAGGACGGGGGATACGGGACTCTGGTGGTGGGCAGGCGAGGCGTGAGCAAACGCCAGGAGTTTCTTTTTGGTAGTGTGTCCAGCAGGGTGGTGAGGGATGCCAAGCAATGCGCTGTTTGGGTGATTGAGTGAGTCGCAGGGGCAATGTGCCCGAGTTGTTTCAAAAGTTGAAGTGACTTCGGTCAGCTCGTCTTGGCGCCTTCCAGAATTTTTCGAATCCTTTCTTGCTCTGCCCGTGCCTTCCGAAGCTTCTCAAGAAGTGGTTCACGTGAGGCTCGGTCGCTGGGTGGAAGCTCCTGGATCTTCTTTTCCAGGGCTTCCACCTCCTTCATGATGCCGTATAGCTCGAGAGCAATCAGTCGAATGCTCATATCCGGAAGAGATCCCTTCATCCATGAGGGATTTGGTTATCCCGCGGGGCGATGCGTCGTTAACCGGCCTTGCCTTTACTTCCGGACGTAATCCCTGTACGCCAGGTGGAAACGGTCATGAGCACCCAGAGGAAGGCGCAGGGTGAATTCAGAACCCGGCGGGACGCAGCCTTTGCGCAGCGAGGGGTTCAAATCTCGCAGGTCGCACGCCGGGACTTGAAGCCATCTGGCGACTTCATCCAGTTTAAGCGGATTCATGACCTGAATGGACTCGAAATCGAATACCTGGACGTATCCAGGTCGGCTGAAACCATGTTCTTCGAGGTCGCGGGCGATCTGGATGGCTGCCAGCACTTTGGCGACATAGTGGTGCGTCAGCCTGGGGAAGGCTTGGCGGCCGTAAAGCTTCCAGAAGTCGTCCGACCCATGACGTTCGATGATTCTGGATACCGCATTGCTGCCTGCGTTGTAAGCTGCCAGGGCCAAAGGCCAAGATCCGAACTGCCCATGAAGCTTGCGGAGGTATCTTGCTGCAGCGCGTGTGGATTTGATGGGATCGACCCGTTCATCGACCCAGGAATCCACCCTGAGTCCTAAAGACCTTGCGGTAGACGCGAGCAGCTGCCAATACCCCCCCGCGCCGCGGTAAGACGCTCTCCCTTTGAAGCAGCTCTCCACCAGAGCGATGTAAATCAACTCTTCGGGAACCCCCTCCGATCGGAAGATCTCCTCCATAACGGGGACATACAGCCATGAGCGCTCCAAGGCTTCCAAGAAAGTTCTGCGGTCTTT
This sequence comes from uncultured Syntrophobacteraceae bacterium, assembly GCA_964513835.1. Classification (GTDB taxonomy): domain Bacteria; phylum Desulfobacterota; class Syntrophobacteria; order Syntrophobacterales; family Syntrophobacteraceae; genus JALOOX01. The sequence goes on along the minus strand of CAZEOY010000037.1, from coordinate 10,546 downwards.
GTCCGTGTAGCGTCTGACGTAATTGTTGATTGCTGGATGATTCGGAATAGGAATTCTCATCCTGTTGCTCGATCCTCCAGCAGGGGAAGCATGAAAAAACGCAGGGGTTGAGGTAAGACTTGCCATCTGCAAAGTCTCGGTCGGCCGCGATCCGCGGGTGGATACAAACCCAATAGTCAGATCGCTCCAGACGCCACCGGTGAGGTCGGTTTTAGACTCTGCCTGTGTCGTGAAAAGAAGGGAGAGGACAAAAAACAGAAGTGTGGCGCGATGGCAGTTGCGCCATAGGTTGGTGGTTGCTTCCCCCAGCTGGTGCCTCCAGAGTCTGGAAACAGGCGCCATACTGGTTCTCCTTGTCTTGTCAAAGAAATTCAACATCGCCCTCGCGGTACAACCGTAAGAGTTTCTCATGAGGGGGTCTTCTAACAGCCTCCCCAGAAGATTCGCAAACACGGTAATCAGGATTTATCCCCGGTTAGACGGAATTATGGGGTGATTGGTGGGATCTTGGGGTCCTCAGAGACCCAGGGGCGTCCATATGTGAAGATTTGGACAAAACAAGGTGGACTAGGTCATAGATGCCCGAATTTTCCGCTATTTTTTTCTTTGCAGAATTCTAAATGCACTGCGGGATACTGGCAAATACCGCTCTGATTCTTTCATGTGTTTTTTGCGCTTTTCATTGTTTTTTGCAAGATTTCATCTTGATTGTCCAACCCTTATGCTGGAAAAAGCTATCCATGAAAGCACAAATTTGTTCAATATCGCCGTCGGCTGCCCTCCGCTCATGTGGCTCCAAACCGCGATGTGTCATTGATCGAGCTGAAACCATCATGGCCGGCCTGTGGGAAGGGCTGTTTCATCCCAGCAGCACAGAGGCATCCTTCAAATTTCCCATTAATTGACTGAATCTAACGGTTATCCGGCGTTTTTCGGCATGCTTCATGCTTCATGATACACGCTGGAACTGAATGGTGACGTCGCTCCAAGGCAACATGGTTTTTTTGGGCCATCAGGTCAGTATCTTTTTGATTCAGCATCACCAACAAGGCGATACGGGCACAATGGGAGTTGAGACACATGAGTGAAAGGCGGAATTTCACACGGGTTTTGTTTCGAGGTGAGGCCGAGCTGCGTTGCGATGGCAAAGTAATCAGGGGTGATCTGAACAATCTGAGTCTTCGGGGGATGTTGGTAACGAGTCCCGACCCCTGTCCCCTTGGAAAGCAGGTGGCTGTCCAGATCGAGCTGACCGGGGCCACCTCCGAGGTCTCCATTCGCATAACCGGTCAAGTGGTTCGCCTGCAGGAGGGCGAGATCGCCATCGAGTTCACCGGTATGGATCTGGATTCGTTCATCCTTTTGAAGAACGTGATCGTGTACAACAGCGAGAGTGAAGAAAAAATTCTTGAAGAATTCAACCATTACATGAAATTGCGCTCTCAAAATGAAAGCTGATGTCTTGCGCTCTTTTCTGATTTTCGCAGGTTGACTGGCGGCCAGCCTGTGCCTCTCGAAGCCCAGGCCGGCGGTGTGTTGTGCGGAAGCTCGATCAACAAAGGGGCGCGCCAGTCGCCCTGCCACTGGGGAGTGTTCAAGAATGCAGATCTGCGCCTTCGCCTCCATCGCTGAAGTGTCGAGTGACGCAATACCCTTCGTTCCATTTAGAAGGCGGTGAAATCTTCAACGGTACCCGCGTCCATGGCCTGGACAAGCTGCAAGGTGAGCTCCAGAGCACTGCAGTAGTCCTGGATGTTGGCAATGCTGTTGTGCGTGTGGATATAGCGGGCGGGTACCCCAAGAACCAACGTGGGGATCCCGGAGCCGTGAAGGTGAATGGCCCGAGCATCGGTTCCGCCGCTTTTGCGGACGGCGACCTGATGCGGAATCTGATGCTGCCCGGCCAATTCCAGGGCAAGATCCACGAATTTGCGGTTCATGATGGCTGAGGGATCCAGCACTCGAATCTGCACGCCGCGGCCGAGAACCCCCTGCTGTTCGTCTTCGGGAACCCCCGGAAGATCATCGGCCGGTGTCCCTTCGAGCACGATCGCTGCGTCCGGCTTTCCAAGGAATGGGGCTGTCTGGGCGCCCCTCACACCGACCTCCTCCTGAACCGTTCCCACCGCGATTGCTGTGTTCGGATGTTCCAGTGTCTCAAGGGTCTGAATTGTCTGGATGACCAAGGCAACACCGAGGCGATCGTCACATGCCTTGCAGATGAACAGGTCGGGATTGGACATGGGCGTAAACGGGCTGAATGGAACGATGGGGTCACCCAGGTTGATCCCAAGTTCCTGGATTACCTCTTCACGCGCCCCCGCTCCCACATCGATGAACATGTCATCGATCTTCATTACCTTTTCGCGCTCATTTTCCTGCAAAAAATGAGGGGGTTTGGCTCCGATGACTCCCAGGATTTCCAGCCCGCTTCGTGTCAGGATTCTGACACGCTGAGCCGGCAGGGTATGGGACCACCATCCTCCAAGAGGGCTGAACTTGATCAGGCCACTCTTGTTGATGGTCTGTACAACGAACCCCACCTCGTCCATGTGGGCTGCCAGCATTACTCGAGGGACCGTGGCGCTGCCCGGCTTCATGCAGAACAGGTTGCCGATCCCATCACATCGAATGGATCGGCTGCCCAGTTCTTCTCTGAAAACGTGGCGAACGGCGTCTTCGCTGCCGGGTGCCCCGTGAGCTTCCCCCAGTCGCTTGAGCAGGGCGAGGGCCTTCACTCTGGCTGCCTCATTCATCATGGCATCTTACCTCGATTCTGGGGAAGAATGAGGAGGATGCACCAATGTGCATCCTCCGTTAAGCATCGGTGTCATCCCCGGAGGAGAAGGAACCCATCCGAATCCGGTCCGGCGGTCGCTCCGACGGGTCAAACCGGCTCCTGCCGTCGGCCGTCAGTTACGCGACCATAGATCGAAGGGCCAAGCCACAAGTCCGCCTTCGATGAACCAGACTCTCTCAAACCCCATCCCACCCAGGATGCGCTGAGCCTCATAACCCCGCATGCTGATTTTGCAGAAAGCCAGAATGTCCTTGTCCCTCGGTAGCTGCGATGCCTTCTCCCTCAGCGCCCCCAAGGGGATGTGGACCACGCCTTCATACGGCAGGCGAACCTCCTGGTATTCGTCGGGAGTTCTGACATCGATGAGAAGCACATCGTCCCCCCGGTCGATCCGCTTTTTTGCCTCGAGAGGAGAGATGCTCCGGGCGATCCCGTTGAGCTTGTTGGCCATCACATGGGCGGCCGTTGCCAAGGGATCGATGGGCGGCGAGTAGGGTGGAGCGTAGGCCAGATCTATGTTGCCGAGCTGATCCACTGTGGCTCCGAAGAACAAGGCGGAGGCTGCAACGTCCAGTCGCTTGGCCCCGTTCCCTTTGGCCACCACCTGAACGCCCAGGAGCTTTCGATGACGTTTGGATGCGACGAGTTTGATCACCAGGGGCTTGGCCTCGGGAACATAGTGGGGCAGATCAGGGCCTGCCCAGATGACCGTTTCGATTTCAGGATCCAGCTGTCTGGCCTGCTTTTCCGTCAAACCGGTGCGCCCCACTGTCGTATCGAAGACACGACAGATGCCTGTGGAGCTGATTCCCGGAAAGGGAGAGGAGAGCCCGGCGATGTGGTCTGCGATAACGCGTCCGTGCTTATTGGAAGTTGAGCCCAGCGGAACGAAGAGGGGAGACCGCGTGATGGGGTCCACGGGGTGATTCAAGACACAGTCACCGCCGGCATAAATGTCGGGGTCACTGGTCTGACAGACACTGTTGATCAGAATCCCCCCCTTGGCTGAACACTCCAGGCCGGCATCCCTGGCCAGTTCGTCGTTGGGACGCACGCCGACGCCAATCAGAACCAGGTCCGCAGGGATGCTCCCTTTTTCGGTCTTGACAGCACGGACTTTGCCGTTGCCTTCAATGGCCACCACCTTCTGTCCCAGAGCAAGCTCAACGCCCCGTTGAGTCAACGCCTTCGCTGCGAGCCGGGCCATCTCCTCATCCAGGAATTGAGGCATGATCTGATCGAACATCTCCACCAAGGTGACCTTGAGGCCCTTGGTGGCCAGGGCTTCAGCCATTTCGATCCCAATGTAGCCCGCTCCGATGATCACAGCCTTCGTGAGGCCTTTCTTCTCGATGCTCTCGACGAGGCTTTGAGCGTCGTCGGGATGGCGCATGTACCAGATGTTCTCCAGGTCGGTGCCCGGTATGGTCGGGCGAATGGGACTGCTTCCGGTGGCGAGAACGAGCTTGTCATAGGGCATTTCCGAGACAGATCCGTTTTCGAGGTTTCGAACGCGAACCACTTTCTTATCCCGCAGAATGTGAGTGGCCTCCATTCGAGTGAGTGTTTTGAACCCCTTGACTTTCTCAAAGAATGCCGCATTCCTGGGAACACCAACGGGCGTCTTGATGAGCTCAGCAATGTCCGAATACATCCCCTCGACATAGTAGGGCAACCCGCAGGCGCCATAGGACACCAACGGGCCTCTCTCGATCATGGTGATTTCCGCGTGGGGGTCCAGCCTCTTCAGACGTGAGGCTGTCTTGGGGCCGCACGCTACTCCGCCGATAATGAGAACCTGCAATGGTTTTGACATTTAGACCTTCTCCTTTTCTGGGGTGTCATCTACAGCGTCAGAAAGAACTGAAACCTCATGAACGTTGACATGAAGTCGGCTAATAGGATTGTCAGATCATTCTACCAGCGGTTTGAGGGGGTGTCCAGGTGAGTGCTTCGTTAAAGCGGTTGGGGTCCAGAATCGGGTCTGGGATCGACTGGATGGCCTGGACCAGAGAGGACGAACACGGCTCGCGCCGCATTCGCCCTCTCATGCAGGTGACGGGCGTTTCATCCCGCCGGTCTTTGATGGAATCACTCCATGGGCTTCAGTATTCGGACAGGCTGAAGAGAAAGTGCGGCTGGCAAAGCACCTGCCGCACTTCCCACACCCTTCAACCCAGGACTTGTTGGACAGCCTCCAGCAGCTCTTCGGGCTCGGGTGGCTTCTCGATGTATACATTGGGCTCACCCAAAAGATTGCCCTCATATTCGTCCAAAACCTTCTGCGAGTGAAAAAAGGTCTTTTTCGAGAGGGCGGAACAGACGATGATGGGGATATTTCGCAGCTCAGGGTCCGTCTTGAGCTCTCGGTACAGGAAGATGCCGCTCTCCTTGGGCATCATGACATCCATGATGACCAGGGCTGGTTTGTGCTGTTTGGCGAGGGCCAGTCCCTGCTGGCCGTCCTCGGCGCGTATCGGCTTGAAGCCATTCGTTTCCAACAATGTCGAGATAAAAACCCTCATATCCAGTTCATCGTCTACTACGAGGACCTTCTTGGCCATGGACTCACCCTCCAGATTCTCAAGGGCATCCCAATTCTTGATGCCCAATGGCAGAGCTTACTGCATCTTCCCGGGAAGTGTGAATTGCTTTGCCGGGTTCCGAATAGCCATCACGTGACAATGGGCGTACTTGGAAACATTGGCGACGGTGCTGCCGTGGACCATCCGGTCGAGGTCCGATTTCCCCAGTGCGCCCATCACGATCAGATCAATGTTGTTTTGTTTGGCGTATCGGATGATCTCGACATCGGGGGCACCGCAGCGGACCACGAACGTGTAGTCCGGAATGTCGCTCAGTTTCTTCTCATAGGCCTCTTGAAGCGCTCTTCTTGCCTGTTCTTCAATATCCTTGTCGAAAAAGGCCTGACCATCCTGGGACCTCTCCGGAGGCACATGCTCGTCCACGATATTGCGTGCATAGGTGAAGGGGGAGTGCGGAACATTCAGAATATGCAGTCTGGCCCCGTATTTCTTGGCAAAGTTCAAGGCGTGCAAAAAGGCGATGTTGGCGTCTTCAGAAAAGTCGGTGCAGAAGAGAATGTTCTTGTACTCGACCATGGCCTCTCCTTTTCATGCATGTCGAAGATTGCGACTTGACACCCGTCCCCAGAAGCAAAGCCACCGGAACGATCGCCGCTGTAACGTGAACCACTCCTACGAATACGTCCCTCTTTCGAGGAAGTCCAGCAAGAGGTGCAAATGTGAAAAGGTTCTCATTTCAGGACAGCGGCAGATCGGGCAGCCGGACAGTGAAGACCGTTCCCTCTCCCTTGCTGGAGCTCACTTCAATTTCCCCTCCGTGCTCGCTCACGATCTTTTTGGTGATCATGAGCCCCAAACCGGTCCCCTTGGTGCCTTTGGTACTGAAGAAGGCCCTGAAAACCTTCTCTCTCGTTTCATCATCCAGCCCGCAGCCATTGTCGGCAACCAGATATTCAACCCCCCACGAATTCACTCGCCGGGAACTTAATACGACTTCTCCGGGCTGACCGCAACTCCCTCCACACAGGCATGCATCCACGGCATTGCTCACAAGATTCAGGAGACAGCAGTGGATCGCCTCAGGATCCATCAAAATGTCACCCAAACTCTCATCCGTTTCCGCCCGCAGGGAAACCCCGCAATCCTCGGCGCGGCTCAGCATGAGATGATACACTTCTCGGAGAGGCTGGTTTGGGTCGCATCGCCGGTATTCCGGTTTTCTCTCCTTGGCGTAGTTCAGAAGGTCCAGGGCAAGGTTTGTAATCTTTCCCACATTGCCCTTGAGCATCTCCCAACCTTGTGAGAGGTATTCCTTGTTGTCGAGCTCCATCCCCTTCTCAAGCACATACATGCCCCCCTTCAAACCTCCGATGATGTTCTTGATGGCATGAGCGAGCGTTGCCACCGTCTGGCCTATGGCCGCCAATCGTTCAGAATCAACGAGCTGCTGCGTCTTTTCGGAGACAAGTTGTTCCAGGTTCTGAGTGTGGGCTCGAATCTGCTCTTTGAGTGAGATTTTCTCCCTCGCCCGCTTGAGGGCGACTTCGAGTGCTTCATCGTGGATGGGCTTGGTGATGAAATCCGCTGCCTCGAACTGGAGGCTTCTGATGGCCAACTCCAGATCTCCGTGTCCCGTCATCATGATGACTTCCGTATCGGGACTGAGTTCTTTGATCTGCTGCAGCAGCTCGACACCGTCCATTCCCGGCATCTTGATATCGGTGAGCACAAGGCGCGGAACCGCTTCCGAGAAGAGTCTGAGCGCCTCTTCTCCGTTATCTGCCGTCAGCACTTCATACCCTTCGTCAGCAAGGGATATGGCCAACACCTTGCGGATACCCTCCTCATCGTCCACCAGCAGGATCTTTTCTTTCATGAGCTCTCCGCGTGGACAGGAAGCTCTACGATGAAAGCCGTCCCCTCGTTTTCCCGGGTCTCGACCCGGATCTTGCCGTCATAGTCCTGAACGATGCCGTAGCTGATGGACAGCCCCAAACCTGTCCCCTTTCCGACCTTCTTTGTGGTGAAGAATGGCTCGAAGATCTTTTCCAGCACGGTTGCCGGGATTCCCATGCCGGTGTCCCTTACCTCGATGACGACCTTCCCGTTGATCGAAAAACTCTTGAGGCGAATCGTCTTCTCAATATCTCTTCTTCCAAGCTTGTCCTGCTTCTCTTCAATGGCATCTCTGGCGTTCAGAAGCAAGTTGATGAGGACCTGCTCCAATCGATTGGCATCCGCCAGGACTGGAGGAAGAGCTTCCTCCAGGTCTTCAATCACTTCGATTTCTCTCAGCTTCAGTTGCTGGCTGAAAATCTCCAGGGAGCGCCTCAGAGCGACGTTGACGTCCACTTCCTCCTTTTTCACCTCTGATTTGCGTCCAAATTCCCGCAGGTGATTGATAATCTTTGACGCCCGGTCCACATGGCTGTCGATTTCTTCTGCCATCGTCACCATGATGTCGTCCTTGATCTTCTCACCTTTCCGCACTTTCCGCCTGATGAAGTTGCTGGCCGTCTTGATCACCGAGAGGGGTTGATTCAGCTCATGAGCAATTCCCGTGGCCATTTCCCCCAGAGTCGCCATCTTGCTGGCCTGAATGAGCTGCTGTTCGGCAAGGAGTCTCTTGGTGATATCGCTGGCTGTCACCAGGAACGCTTCCCTCCCCAGGTACTCGAAGGGGGACAATCGGAGATTGACAAAGATCTGCTTTCCGTCCCGCGTGTTCTGGCGAGTATGCGTCAGAATGTCAGCGTTCCTGAGCTCAAGGGCATATTGCTGTTGTTCGCATTCATCGAAGAGGTTCAAGAAGGACGTCCTGAGAAGCTCGTCTTTGCTGAAACCGTAGACTGGCCTGACGCTGTCGTTACAGTCCAGAATCGTCAGGTTCCTTCTGTCCAGGACGAATACCGGGTTGGGGATGTTGTTGAAAATCGCCCGATATTTCTCCTCGGATTTCCGGATCTCATCTTCCAGCCGTTTGAGCTGAGTGATGTCGATGGAGATCTCCATGACGGCGGTGACTTCACCATCCGTGTCCTTGATGGTCGCGGTTCTCACCATCCAGTGACTGACCTGGCCGTCTTTGGTGACCCCCGTCTCCTCGCTGTAGTGTGATTCTCCGTCTTCGAAAGTCATCATGACGGGGCATACTTCACAGGGTTCCGAACGTCCCTTATAAACCTCGTAGCAGAAATCGCCGGGTTTTGGAGCGAACGCCTGGGTGAACTCCCGATTGTAGCGAAGCACCCTCAGGTTTCGATCTTGGACGGTGATGTAGCAAGGGACCTGTTCAAACAGCTGCTGATACTCAAGGCGCTGTTTGTTCAGCGCCTCCTGCTTTTCAAGGATCTGAAGCCCCATTTGGCTGATAGCCACTTCGAGAGCGCCGATCTCGTCATCGGAGTAGGATTCTGATCTGGGCTCGTATTTTCCCTGTCCGATCAGCCGAGTCCTGTGTATCAACCGAGTTATGGGGCGTTTGACGAAAAGGAGGAAAAAGGTGCCGATGATCGTGGATGTGCTGACGAAGGTGAATATCGCGAGAAAGATGATCCAGCGCTCATACGCATGGATCTCGCTGTCCGTTTTGGCCAGAGAGACTACAACGTCCAGGGCGCCGAGGACTTTCTTGTCCTGGGGGTGGACATGACAGGCATCGGTCCAACAACCCGGCTCGTTGTAAATGGGGCTGATGATGCCCAGCGAGCGATGGTTGTCCTGTGACAAAAACCTCGTTCGTTCCGCCATGCCCACCTCCTGAAGGGGTGGGTCGGTTACGTGACAGATGATGCATGCCTCATCTTTGATGTTTGTTGTTTTATCGACCTCTTCCGGGACTTTTGAAAACTTGATCTGGCCTTGTTTGTTAAAAATCCGTATGAACTCTATCCCCTCCTGCCTCCCGATGTTCTTGATGATTTCATTGATATCATCTCTCGCATTGAGCATCATTGCGTAATGGGTCCCAAGTTTTATTGTGGTGCCCAGTCGGTCAACTTCATCAACAATTGTATTAATGGTATTCTTCTTCTGATAATTTATGTTGAAATATGACCATGTAAAAATGATGATCGAAAGAACTAATCCAACAACAAAGATCAGTCTGAAGATTAGGCTATGATAGGACTTCAATATTTGCTTAATCATGATCGGTGCAGCTTCTCGAAAGGTTCTGACCGCTCCAGGCTATGGGGGTTCATTCATTTGAAGTCTCCGAAAGTGTGTTTGAACCCTCGACCGATTCTACCCTGGTTCTGCATGTGCCACAATGTTACTCATTACGGCAGCTGTATCCGACATGGATATTCTCAGGAACATGGTGCGCCGGGTGGGGATTCCCGCTGCCTTCAAAGCCTAGGGATAGGATGCCAATTCCAGTGCACTTGCCAGTGCACTTGATTGAGAACGAACAACTTCTGTTGACTGGATGATGAACAGTCAACAAACATAACAAATCTAGCTTAATCATAGTGAGTGGTCAAGGACCAAGCATCGTAGTTTCCGTGGGGGGCATCAGGAACCTGAGTGCTCCCGAAGGCCTGTGGGGAATGCCTGCAGATCAGAACAAAGGGTGCGATGAGTATCAAGATCTTTTGCTTGTAATATCATTTCCAATCCGATATGAATAAAATTATTGCGTGAAATCATGCAATGACGCAAAGTTCTATTCCTGCCCGATCGCGGAGGCACACGGCGGTCCAGCAGCGCCAAAGGTATCTGCTTCGTCGTTGTGGTGGTGCTGAAGGTGATGAAGAGCAGATATTTGGAACGCCCCGGATTCTCCGTTGAGGGTGGCCTGCCTCGTGGGGCACACGAGCGGACGACCACAAGCACCCACACCAAGGAGACGTGAACATGGAGAATGGGGTTCGGGCGTACGCTTCGACGGCTCAGTCTGTCGCTCATCCGGCGCCAACGGTCGGTTCGCAGGTGATCGAACAAATTCTTCCCATTTCCCTGGTGGTGCAGTACCAGAAGGACGAAGAAGTTCCCATCAAGGAAACGGACTCCCGCCGCATCTACTATGTTCAGAAGGGTGCAGTGGAAGTCTATCATACGTTCAAGGAGACGAAGATCGTCGTCGCCATGATTGGTGAGGGCGATTTTTTTGGGGAAATCGCTTACTTTGACGGTGTGTCCCGGGTGAGGAACATCAGGGCGACTTCGACGAGCGCACGCAGGATGCCGATGACGAGAA
>CAZEOY010000036.1:3002-12634 GCA_964513835.1 uncultured Syntrophobacteraceae bacterium | reverse complement strand
ACGGTTCGGTCGAGATCCAGCACCAAAGGAGCGATGGTCTGCCTGCGGGCGAAAGCCAGCAGCTGCCGGGTGATATTCGTGGAACGGGTTGCGGCCGCGATGATTTCCTTCAGATCGGCATGGAGCGGGTCGGCCGGATCCACCCTGAGCAGGGCCAGTTCGGCGTAGCCGATGATCACACCGAGGATATTGTTGTAGTCATGGGCCACCCCGCCGGCCAGCCGACCCACTGCTTCCATTCTTTGAGCCTGGAGCAGCTGCGCCTCCAGGGATTTTCGCTCGGTAACGTCCCAGACCGTGGAGATCATCAAATGTTTCTCGGGGAGCGCTATGTTCCTGGCGGTGATGAAGGCCGTCTTCTCTCCCTTGCGGGTGATCGGCACATCCTCCCAGAACATGCGCTCAGGGTCACCGCTGGCACAATCCTCCAGCACCCTCTTCTTGATCTCCTCCCTGTACGCGGGGTCTTCGTAGACAACTTCCCAGAATGCATCGGGATTTGCCAGCGCCTCTCGGGTGGTCCGGTAGAACCTGGCGAAGTTGTCGTTCATGTATTCGAACCTCACACTCGGATCGACCGAGTTTACGGCGATGCCGACGGGGAGATGGTCCAGTACGGTCCGTATGAAGTCCTGCCTTTCCCGCAAGGACGCTTCGGCCCGCCTGCGCCTGGCCTCGCCTTCGATCTTGTCCAGCGCGAACGACACATCCATCGCGACTTCCTTGAGAAGCTCGATCTCACGCTGGCGGAAGAATCCCGGTTGCCTGACGCAAAGACTGAATACGCCCCAGATCTGGCCCTGGAACCGGATGGGAAAGGAGCCGCAGGATTGGAAACCAAACCGGGCCGGAGCGAGAGCCGAAGGGTAGAGGCAGCTGCCGGTGACGCATTCGTTGCATATGAACGGCTCCCCTTCACGGATGGCCTTGCCCGGGCTGCCTTGTCCCTCGGGGCGGCCGTTGGCGAAGAATTCCGCATGCCTCAGGATTTCGCTCTGCAACCCGAAATGAGCAACGGGGATGATTCGGGAAGTATCCGGATCCAGCATGCCGATCCAGGCCAGGTCGATGGCCCCGCGCTCCACCACCAGGCGGCAGACGGCCGGCAGAAGCTCCTCCCGGGACGGTACGCGCAAAACGGTCTGGTTCACCATGCTGAGCACGTCGTAGAGCCGGTTGAGGCGAAGGATTTCGGTTTCCGCCCTGTGCCTGTAGATCGCGATCTCGATGACGGACTTGAGCTCCCGGTCGTCAAACGGCTTGAGGATGTAACCGTAAGGTTCCGCGCGCTTTGCGCGCTCCAGGGTGGCGTCCTCGGAATACGCGGTGAGAAAAATCACGGGAAGCTGGAAGCGACTGCGGATTTCCTCGGCGGCGGTGATTCCGTCCATGGCTCCCTGAAGGCGGATGTCCATCAAGGCAAGGTCCGGGCGCTGCCGTGCCAGGAGGGCCAGGGCCTCCTCGCCGCTGGGGACGCTGCCCGCGAGCTCATAGCCCATGGCTGCCAGCCGGTCCTCGATGTTCATGGCAACGACGGCCTCGTCCTCGACGACGAGAATGCGGGAAGGCTTCATCGCGGCTCTCCATTCAAGGAAGTGTTGGGAACGGGAATATCGACTCGGAACCGGGTACCCCTGCCGGCTCCGCTCTCCACAGTCAGGCTCCCCTTCAGCTGTGCGACAAGCCTGGACACCAGCCTCAGCCCGAGTGACCCAGTCGATGCCCGGTCGAGGTCATCGGGGAGTCCGACACCCTCGTCGCTCACCGTCAAAGTGAGCATCCCTTCACCTGTCGGGACAAGCTCCAGCAGGACGGATCCGGCGCGCCCTTCCGGGAAGCCATGCTTCACAGCATTGGACACGAGCTCGTTGATGATCAGGCCGCAGGGAACCGACTGCTCCAGAGGCAGTCCGACGTCCTGGATCCGAATGTCCACTTTGACCTGTGACGCTGCAGACCCGTAGGCCGGCAGCAGCTGTGCGCATAGGTCCCGGGCGTACACCGCAAAGTTGATGCGCGCCAGATCCCCGGACCGGTACAACACCTCGTGCAGGAGAGCCATGGAGCGGACACGGTTGTGAGTGTCACGCAGGACGTCCAATGCTTCGGGATTGGGTGTGCGGCTGGCCTGCAGGCTCAGGAGGCTCGCCACAATCTGAAGATTGTTCTTGACCCGGTGATGAACCTCATTGAGGAGGGCGACCTTCTCGTCGAGAGACCTGCGCAGCGCCTCCTCCGTGAGTTTGAGCTCAGTGATGTTGCGGGAGATGCCAAACATGCCGACGACGTTGCCGGTCGTGTCTTTGAGAGGCCCCTTGGTCGCGAGGAAGGTCGCCTCGCCATCGACGGTGCTGAGATCTTCCTGAAAGGTGACCGTCCTGCTTTCCTCCATCACCTTCCTATCGTTGCTCCGGATCAATGCGGCTTGCTCAGGGGGAAAGATGGCCGTGTCATCTTGGCCGATCACCTCATGGGCCGGTTTTCCGGCTATGCGGGCCGCCTCGCGATTGAAAAGCAGGTAGCGCCCCGCTACGTCTTTAGCGAAAATGGCATCCGCCGAGCTTTCGGCGATGGCGCCAAGAAGCTGAAGGGCTCGAAGCTTCTCTGCCTGGATTTCCCGCTCTCGCAGTGAAGAGGCCAACTCCTGGCGTTGCCGAAAGAGAAAGAGTCCGCCGCCGGTCATGAACAGGGTCAGTAATCCCAAGAGAGCGATCCAGGTAACAGCCCGGGTCATGTCGGCGTACAATTCCGAGTGGTCCAGCTTCGACAAGAGGAACCAGTCCGTACCCGGGATGGAGCGCACCACGCCCGTGGCCGGAACCCCCCGGTAGTCCCTCCCTTCCACCGCAGAGTTCTCCTTCGCCTCCTTGCGCAGGACCTGAGCAGCCAGCAATTTTTCATTCGCCACGTCCAGGCGCAATGTCAGGGCCGTATCGGGCCGATGACGGAGCTCATTCAGGTAAACCACGTGGTCGCCTTCCCTCCGGAACAGCAGCGTTTCGCCTGTGGTGCTGGGCACGGGCCAGGTCCTGAGCATGGCAATGAGATGCTTGCCCGGGTCCGCGCGCAGGATGATGATGGGGTGCGTGCGGCCGTTGGCGGAGGGCAGGGGAGCAATGAAATCCAGGTGCAGGCTGCCGGCGGCGTCGCGGTAGGGTCCGAGCTGGATCACCCCGTGGTCACCCAAAGATCCACGGACGGCATCACGCAGCAATGGATTCATCTCCGTGAGCTGCTCTTCCGTGCTCCACAAAGCTTCCATCTGTTCATCGAGCAGAAGCGCGCTCTGAAAAGACCTGTTTTCCACGAATTCCCTGATGCGCGACAACATCAGGTCGCGGCTGGCTGTGTCGCTCTCGTGGCGCCATCGACGGTAGAGCTCGCCCCACAAGCGGTTCGTCCGCACGAAACGGACGTCGCCGAACCGCTCTGCCAGCCACGCCTCGATCTGCCGGGTCTTGAGATCGGCGATGGCCTGGAGTCTGGCCACCTCCTTTTCCTTTTGATGAGTCAGGGAGTGGCCGATGCCCAGGCCGGTCATGGCGACAACGGCCGCCGCCAGCAGTCCCAAAGGCCAGGCGAGGGATTGGAGTCTGACGCCAGCGGACTCAGCGCCGGGGGACTGGCCCGGAAGTCTCCTCATCAACCGATAGAGCAAAAAAGAGGTCAGGGCCACGAAAGCCCACCCCTTGAGGGTGCTGGCTACGGTGCTCTGCGGTGACTCTTGGAACAGCCATTCCAGTGCCTTGTCTGAAAGCAGGATCCAGAGGGAAGCGAACGCGGCGTAGAGCAGGACGACCTTGAGGATTTCGCCGGTTCCTGATGCGTCAGCATGCGTTTGGGTACCCAGGTCCATTGGGTCCTTTCCTCCTGAATCAAGCGGCAGGTCTAGGCTGTCAGACATTAACTCAAAAATATTAAGCAATTATCGATGAATCCGTCAAAGTCTGATGAGTGAGGAGCTCTTGAGTGGAAGCCCCGGAGCTCATATTTTTGCATCGCCATCAGGGAGAATTCCCCATGCAAGCCTGATCCTTCAGACGCAATGATCTGCTATGGGAAGCCGAATGATGAAGGTGGTTCCCTGGCCGGGCTCCGATTCGACGGTGATGGTGCCGCCATGTTTGTCCACGATGACCGAGTGAGAAATGGCGAGGCCCTGGCCGGTTCCCTTGCCCACCCCTTTGGTGGTGAAGAACGGGTCGAAAATCCTGGACCGGATGGCCTCGGGGATGCCCCCGCCCGTGTCGCTCAGCCGTATTTCGACCCACTTCTCCACGCGACGGGTGCTGATGCGAATGAGGCCCTTCTCCCCCGTGCCTGGCTCCACGACATCCGCGATGGCATGGACGGCATTGATGATCATGTTGAGGATGACCTGATTAAATTCTCCGGGCAGGCACGGCACCAGGGGCAGCAGCGGCTCGAAGTCCGTGATCACCTCTGCCACGTACTTCCACTCGTTGCGCGCCACGGTGATCGTGCTCTCGATGGCGTTGTTGATATCGATGGACGTCTTTTCTTCCGTTCCAGGGTGGGAGAATTCCCTCATGGCGCGCACGATCTTGCTGACGCGCTCCACACCTTCCATGGATTGTTGGATGGCTTTGGGAATCTCCTCAGTCAGGTATTCCAGGTCCGCCTTTTCGGCGGCCTCCCTCATCCGCTCGGCGAGCTCGTCCGCCGGTGTTCCGTCCCTGAGGGCCTTCGGAATCTCCGTGTAACGTTCGAGAAGGCCTTGCAGACCCTGGAACGCGTCCTGCAAAAACTGGATATTATCGCCCACGTACTGGGTCGGTGTGTTGATCTCATGCGCGATTCCCGCCGCCAGCTGGCCGATGGATTCCAGCTTTTGCGCCTGCGCCAGCAGGCTTTCCATGTGCTTGCGGCTGGTAACGTCGCGCGCCAGGAGGATCAGCCCTGAATGACGTTCCGGGTTGAATCCCATGGGACTGATCGATATCCCCAGAAACCCTTCCTTGCCGTCGGGACGGACGAATCGGATGTCGTCCAGTCTGTGCAGCGTTCGATCCCGGCGACTTTGAGCAATGCCGCCGAAGACCCTCTCCCAGTTCCACTGAAGCCGGCATTCGCTCAGCGGACACCCCAGGACTTGCTCCTGTTTCAAGCCGAAGGTTTCTTCCGCGGCCGCGTTCCACCAGATGATGCGATCGTCCACTGACAGCCCGATCAGAATGGATGGGATGGAGGCAACCAGCTGCGCCATCTCCGCGTGGGCCGTCTGCAGCCCGTCCTCGGCCTTTCTCCGGGAGGCGATTTCCTTCTGGAGGCTTTCGTTCAAGTTCCGCGCCTCCAGCAGGGATTCCTTGAGATCACTCAGGTCCCTGGCCACGCAGACGCTCCCCAGGACCTTGCCCTCGTCGGAGTAAAGCAAGCTGATGGACAACTCGAACGGCGCGGTGGAGCCGTCTTTTCTGCGGATGTCGATCTCGTACTTCTGAACCCTTCCGTCACGGCGCAAGCGGGCCAGCATCGCTTGCAGCTGCTGCTGGTCCGCATACAGGTCAAAAACCTTCTTGCCGTGAAGCTCTTCAAGGGTGTAACCGAACATTGCGCTGGCCATCTTGTTCCATTGGGTCGGTCTGCCATGCTTGTCGATGATGCCTATGGCGTCCGCAGAATTGTCGAACACTTTTTCAATGTAATCCTTGGCTCGGGCAAGGCTTTCCTCATCCTTCTTGCGCTGGACGGCCAGCCCGTAAACCTCCGCGAGCCGGCAGATCACCTGAAGGTCGTACTCCGTGTAATCCCGGTCCGAGTTTGCCAGGGCGATACTGCCGATCAACACGTTTCCCAGGGTTATCGGAACCGCAAGAAAACGGCGGACGGGCTCGCCGGCCGGAGTCAGTGCGGGCACCCCCGGGGTTTCCTCCGGTGCATTCTGCAGCACCGGGCTATGGTCATCGGAGAAGCAGTCGTGCAAATGGCAGCAGCGCTCGCAGACGAGGGAATCCCCCGGCAATCTGCAGACGGCCGACTCACCCTCATCGGACATGGCGCAAAAACACGGACTTTTGTTTTCGGGATCCACCTGGACCAGGCAACCGCACTGGCTTGCGGTCAGCTCCCGGGCTCGACTGAGCGTCAACCCGGATATCTGCTCCATCGGCACGGAGGATAGCAGGGCCTTTGAAAGGTCGGCCATGGTAGCATTGAGCCGGGATTCCATCGCCAATGCCTCGTTGCTCGCCTTCAGCAGACTGGTGATGCCCCGCTCTCTTTCGAGACGCTTGAGCTTCGCCTTCAATTCGCTGATCTGGAACGGTTTCGTCAGGTAATCAACGGCTCCCGCCTCGATGATGTCCGAATAGGGATAGTCCTCCGCATGAGCGGTCATGATGATCACGCTCGCCGGGCAGCCTCGCCCGTTGATTTCTTTCAGGAGCTCCAGACCGTCCATACCCGGCATTCGGATGTCGGAGATCACCAGATCGTAGAAGTCCCTCTCCAGGACCCTCAAAGCCGTCTCGGCATCCTCGACGCTGCGGCACTCGTACCCGAGAATGGAAAGATGCTGCCTGATCACCGTCCGATAGGCCGCCTCGTCGTCCACAACCAGCACCCGTTTAAAAGGGAGCTCAGCCATACCACCTTCCTCGTATCCTGGGATTCACCGCCAACTCCCCGGCTGCGCACAACGATAATCAGGAGACAATCCCAGGGCATCGTAGACATCGGCCAGCGCCACGATGCGACCTTCCAAGGGCATCGCCTCGCCACTCAAGCCCTGCGGATAGCCTGAGCCATCCCATCGCTCATGGTGCGAAAGGGCAATGGCAGCGGCAGTCCGCAACAGGGGCGGAACCTGACGATGGGGAATCGCTGCCCGGTCCTGGAACTCTCGGTAAATTCTCATCCCCGGGGATTCGTCCCAGAGAATCCGCGCCCCTGCCTCACAGTGGGTCTTCATGAATCTCCGTTCCGTGTCGTATGGGGGAACATCCTCCAGGTGCAGTTCCTCCCTGACCCGCCTGTCTTCCTGGGGGCGCAGAGCGCGCCTGAATGCTTCGGGAAGGTTCCGCTCGTCGTCCACAAACAGTATCTGCATTCTGTCACGCATTCAGTCACCCCTTGACCACGATGGCCAGAGCGACCTTTTGGATACAGGCAAAATGAACACCCAGAAATTCGACGACTGTTCGACCACCTCTCAAGGGACCCCGGCAGCTGCGGAGGATCCGGCTTCATCGAGGCCAGCCCTGGCCGGCGCCCTTGATGCGAGCAGGACCATGGTGAACCGGGAGTGCAAGGAAAAGCCTGACTCTTTCCCAAAGCCTTAACGGAAGGGGCCGACACTGGCCGGACGCTGGCCAAAAGCTTGAATCGGGCATCGTTTGAACAGACTCGCCGGTTGTTCCTCGATCTCATCGGTTCCTGAGGCGGTATGCGAGTCAATCGTGTCCCTGGGTGGGGATGAGTGGCGCCCGGCCTCCAATTCGCAGCCGTTTACGTAGATATAATGCCTGGCTTTGGGCTCCCTCATCATAAGCACCTCCTCACGGGAGTCGACTGGCTTCTCATACCATGAGATACTAAAAAAGTGAATCACCCAAAGAGGTGAGCGCGGGCCGAAAAAACGTCAGAGTTTGGCTATACCTTCGCGGATGGCGTAGCGCACCAGATCCGTGCCCTTGTGAAGCCCGAGCTTCGCCATCAGATGATTGCGATGAGTGTGTACGGTGTTTTCGCTGCGTTTCAGTTTGGCGGCGATTTCCTTGGTGGTGAACCCCTCCGCCACCAGTTGCAGGACTCGCTTTTCCTGCAGACTCAGGGGGGGCCCTCGCCTCGTGACGCGATCCCTGCCATGACGGCTCAGGCAGTCATCCAAAACCAGATGAGCGATATCCGGACTGAAATAGCTGCGACCGGCATGGATTTCACTGAGGGCCTCCACCACATGGCGGGTCGCTGTTTCCTTGGTCAGGTACCCGCGTGCGCCAGCGGCCAGGGCCTGTTCGACCATCTCCCGGCTGCTGTGAAAGCTCAACATGATGATCCCGGCCGAAGGCTGGCGTCGTGCCAGCTCCCTCGCTGCTTCGATTCCGTTGAGCTCCGGCATGGTGATATCCAGAATGTAGACTTCCGCAGGGAAGCTCTCGGCTTGTCTGAGCAACTCCAGGCCGTTGCAGACCTCGGCGACGATATCGATATCGCTGCCGCTGCGCTCGATGCTGAAACGCAGGCCGTCGCGGACCACAGGATGATCATCGGCAATCATAACGAGAATGCCCATTTGTCAGGCTCCCCCAGTTGGAAATAATGCACGTATTCTGGCGCCATTGCCCTGCACGCTGTCTATCATCAGATCCCCCCCGTGCGCCCTCACGATCTCCTGGAGTGCACGGAGCCCCATACCTTGGCCTGGAACTCGATCCGCCCGCCGTGGGTTGAATCCCTTGCCGTCGTCCGCAATGGAAAGCCGGATGCCCCGCTTCCCTCTCGAAAGGCGGATTCGCACCAACCTTGCCTTTGCATGTTTGACGACATTGTTGAGGCACTCCTGAACCACCCGGAAGACCGCCGTCTCGATTTGAGGCTCGATATGCGCGCCACGCGTCGCATCGGAGAAGCGGATCTGCAGCGGTGCTATGCGTGTCACCTGGGCAAAATGCTGACGGAGTGCAGCCGGAAGCCCGAGGAGATCCAGGTCCGGCGGCCTCAGCTCCATGGCCAGTGCTTTCAGGCGTTGCACGGAGTCGTCGAACAACCGGCGGCATTCCCTCAGTATGGCGATGGCCTCCTGGGGCCTCCCGGCAAGAAGGTCCTCCTCGACCGCCTGCAGGCGCGCCCCAACGCCGACGCTCATGGAACCGACGTCATGGTGAAGTGCAGCCGAGAGGTGCTGCTTTTCTTCCTCGCGGATGGTGAGCAGACGGCTGGAAAAATCCCGAATGCGCTCCATCGCTTCCTCCCGTTCCGAGACATCCTGGATAACAGTGCAGGTGCGCGGCCCTTCGGGCGTGTCAAAAATCACCGAGGAGGTATCGGCCGGAAAGCGTGTGCCGTCGACGCGGATATAGGTCAACGTGCACTGCACGCTCCCTGTGCGCGCTCTCGCTGCGAGGAGCTCAGCGAGGTGCGGAGTCTGCGGGTCCACCAACCCCTGTCTGCCGAGCCTGCAGATCTCCTCCTCGGTCCGCCCCAGCAAACGGCAGGCGGCCGGATTCGCGTTGAACACGCGGCCATCGGGGGCCGTGAACAGGATTCCGACCAGGCTGTTCTCATACAGAACCCGCAGGCGGGCTTCACTCTCACGCAACCCAGCCTCCACCCGTTTTCTCTCCGTGATGTCCTCGTGGACTGTCACAACACGTGGCGGTCCATCACCGGGGAACGGGTTCAGACGCACAGCAAACCAACGCTCCCCATCGGGCGAGCGGCATGGATACTCCAAGGAATACGATGTCTTCTCGCCTGCGAGCACAGCCCTTATGGCCGCAGCCATCTCGCTCGCCCCCGTTGAATCCTCCCCGCTGGCGACGTCACAGACAGCAAGGTAGTTGGACCCTTCACAGGTGAGGGCGAAGACCCCCTGGTTCTCTTCCGCAAATTCCCTCCAGGCTTTGTTGACCATCAGGATGAAGCCGGCCGCATCCATAACGGCAACAGGG
>CAZEOY010000036.1:0-2992 GCA_964513835.1 uncultured Syntrophobacteraceae bacterium | reverse complement strand
CCAGGGCTTCACGAGCGAGGCGCCCGGACACGTTCAGAGCATCTTCGGCCCGCCGACGCTTGCCTGAAGAGGTTACCGTCTTCGTAAGCTTCACTTGGATCATGCTCCCGAATATCCCTCCCGTGATCAGTACCCGCCCAGTCTGAAGCTCTGGAAGATCATCGGATAAAGGGTGATCAGCACAAAAGCCGCTCCCGCGAGTAGAGTGACCATGCAGTACCGCCTTTGAATCCTCGGCACCACTTCCTCAAGAGACGGGATGAATCGGAAACGGTCGAGGACCCATATAGCGGCGCTGAAAACGCCCAGGACGAGCCACGAGATATAGAGCGGGTATCCCACATAGCCGTATTCCTTCTGGAGAATGCAGAAGGGACAGTGATGCGAGGGCATTTGGTAGAAGTAGAGGGAGATGAACGACAGAATGGACGCCATGCAGACACAGGTGAACCAGATTCCCGCGAGTGCGCAGCCCTTGGCAGGGCGCCCTTTCAGGATGAAGTGCATTCCAACCCGAATCAGGACAAACGCACTGGAGAAGAAGACAAACCTCATGGTCTGCGGGGGAAGATGGGCCAGCTCTGACGCAAGCGAATCGTTGCTATCGCCGAAGAGCACCCCGCAACAGGATGTGATGACATCCGGGTTGAGATTGCCGAAATAATTCCACTGGAGAAAGAGATCGATCAGAAACAGGCCATGCAGTACCAGAAGCAACCTGTACTTGAATCGAAAGAGCGGGTAATCAATGGATTGACTGTCCGCGTGATTCACCAGGATCCAGACGCCGCAAAGGAAGCTCGTCAAGATCTTGATCTGCAGAGCCGGGTAGCCATACGCGTTGGCAGCAAGCGTTCCCGCGGCGCACATGGCTCCCACGAATTCGCTGTGAATGTGGTCAGCCGTATGAACAAACAGGAGTAGTGAGGCGATTTGGTAAAACATCAGCACGCTTACAAGGGTGGCGACCAGATAAGTCTTGCGCTCGAGCATGAGCTGCCGGGTTGAGCCGCTGCGGAGGTCCCAGTGTTTGAGGATCTCAATGCCGGTCCATGATGCGTAGATCATGAAGAGGTTGTTCAGGAGGGAGCCTCCCAGCAGGGAGATGACGGCCGGATTGAGAAACACTTTACGGATACCTCCGTTTCAGGACAGTCTCATGACCAGATCGGGGTCACTGGCCGCCGCCTTCCACGAGGGAATGACCACCATCAAAGCATAGGGCAAGACAGTCAGCAGGAAGATCGTCCCGACCTGGTAGGCGTCGACGGCTGGCTGCAGCTCGAACTGAGGGTACAGGACAGCCCAGCCACGCAGTGCATGTTTGAAGAGGGAGGCGCCCCCGGTACAGACATGCCAGTAGCCGCCCAGGGTGCCCACGAAAAAGGCGGTCAGAGAAATCATGGCAGCCTCCCAGAACTTCAAGGTCAAAATGTGCGAGGTGTTCCACCCCAAGGCTTTCAATATGCCTATTTCTCGCCTCTCATCCGCACTCATCCCCGTGGCTTTTTCCCAGGCAAAAATGAAGAAGGAAAGGACCGCACCCCCCAGGAGAACGACAACATACCCGCTTCGCCAGTCGAAGAGCGAGGTGTACGTTCGCTCGATCTCGCTTCGAAGGATGGGGCGTGTGTCCGGATGCAGTTCCATGATCTTCCTGGCGATGTTGCGGCATTCGAGCGGGTTTCGTACAAAGACGGCCAAATCTGTGGCATAGCCGGGGGGTATTCCGGTGAGTTCCCGGAACGTCCTCTCGGATAATTGAATGACGTCCGCCGCAACGAGGTCGATACCGGCATCCAGCACTTCTGCAACCTGCAGGGTGATCAGTTGCCCTTGCGAGGATTTCAGGTGGATCTCAGTGGCCGCATCCGGTCCCCAGGCGCGCAGAACACCACTTCCGATGACAGCCTTCCCATCTTCCGGCGCCTCCTTTACGGGCACCATCAGCGTGAAATTCGAGCGCGATGCAGGATGATAATGATAGCCCCACAGCCGGGGAATTACCCGTCTCACGCCACGAATGGACTTCAACTGCTCTGAAACGTCGACAGGCATCAGGTCATGGCGCCCAGCCAGATTCCTCTGCACGATGATTTCGGGGGCAACCTGCAGGACAGACCGGGCCTCCTCTCGCAGGGCATCGGAAAAAAACAGCACCGAGCAGATCATGAACACTACGACGGCATAAACGAGGAGAAGACCGGCGTTCCGCCATTTGCGGCGAAGCATCGACGACAGCGCAAAATCAATGAAATGGATCTGCGTTCTCAGCCATGTCATAGAACGATCCCCATATGAAGTAGGGTGGCAGCAAGAGCGAGCCGGATGGAAAGTAGTCAAAGGACCCGGGATTGTCCTGGAAAGCGCTGTGAAAATCCGCCTGGGAGAGATGCCTCAGGTATCGGCCATCGGTGAAAAGACACAGGTCGGTGAGGAGAAGCCCGCGGGCCAGCGAGCGCACCCGTTGAACGTGATCAAGCCGCGCTGTTTCGGTGAAGCGCGGGAACACGAAAAGACTCCACATCAAAACCGCGAAGGTCAACGCCGACAAGGTCAACCACACATATGCCTTTCGAAATGAATACATAACCGTACCTGTGAACGAGACTTCCAATGCACCTGGGAGCGGTTAACGTTCATCCAACAAATATATAAAAATACCATAAATACCAAACTCTTTCTTTGCACAGACTTCTGGGCTCCAGGGAAACAGGCATGCAGGTCGCTCGTATTGGGTCCATGGCACTCGGAGAGCCAAAGCACTCAAAGGTGTGTCAAGCAGTCCAAAATGGAACCGTACCAAATTGGGCTGCACTGACTAATCCATTGTGATATCCATATGTTGCAACTTTGAGCCCGTCATTCTGGCGGGATGGCCCCACTCAGGGTTCCTTTCTGAACGGTCTGCTCAAAACGCCCATGCATCCTAACTCATCGTTTGAGCTTATGAATTTAGCCTGGGGCCGCATGCTTCAACAATGGCATATCC
>CAZEOY010000035.1:0-12852 GCA_964513835.1 uncultured Syntrophobacteraceae bacterium | reverse complement strand
CCATGAGAGGAGGCTGATCATGAATTTTGGCTTCAAATTGAAACTGGATGGGGATGTGGTAAGGTTTTCGCCCGACGGGAAGGTGGTGCTTCTCGATGCCATCAAGGCGTTAACGGGCCGTGAGCCTTCGGAGGAACTTCTGGCTGGTATGAAAAGGAGACTTCCCGGGCTTGCCGGAAGATGCGAAGAAAGAGACATTCCGGGTGAGGGATCTCTAACAGTGATCTGCAGCGAGGGATGGTTGCGAGTCTGCGACTGGCTCATTCAGAATCCCTGCCCGGTGGGCGATAAATAGCCTGAGAGGTGATGGGTGTGACTGTGGTGGCTGTTGATGGCGTGCTGATCAGTGAGCATTGAATGGGTGGCTTTCTTCCCACAACCCATGAAGAGATGACGGCGCGGGGATGGCGGCAGGCTGATATCGTGCTGGTTACGGGTGACGCCTATGTGGATCATCCCTCTTTTGGTGTCGCCGTCATTGGGCGGTGGCTGGAAGCGCATGGCTACAGGGTATGCGTGTTGGTCCAGCCCCGCCACGACTCCCCGGATGCCTTCAGGCTCTTCGGAAAGCCGCGGCTCTTTTTCGGCATTTCCGCGGGAAACCTGGATTCCATCGTCGCCAACTACTCAGGAAATGGCCGCGTGCGCGACCATGACGACTACTCGCCCGACGGCAATCCCTACTTCGGGGCCGAACGGAACCGCATGCAACGGCGCCGACCATCGTGTACTCCCAGTTGGCCAGGGCTGCCTACAAGGATGCTCCCATCATCCTTGGCGGCCTGGAAGCCTCCCTTCGGCGGTTTGTGCATTACGACTATCAGCAGGAGAAGCTTCGTGCTTCGGTGCTCACCGACGCCAAAGCCGATCTTCTCGTTTACGGGATGGGCGAGCGGGCCGTCATCGACGCGGCTCGACGGCTGGAAGCCGGACAGCCGCTTTCTGGCCTTCGGGGGACCTGTGAAAGGCTGAGTCCAACCCAGTTGACCGAACGGGCCGTTGAAGGCGAAAGGGTGATTCTGCCCTCCCTGAAGGATTTGACGAGCGAAGTCTCCAGGTTCCTGGAGGCCGAGCTCACCATGGAAAAGCACTCGAGGGCCGGTGATGAAGTCACCATTCTTCAGCATCAGCAGGCCATGTGGGTGCTTCAGAATCCGCCGGCCGAGAGTCTTTCCACGGATGAGCTCGATGCGGTTTATGAGCTGCCGTACACCGGACAGCCGCATCCTGCAGCGGGTGACGTGCCCGCATGGCGGATGGTGCGGGACTCCATCACCGCGGTTCGGGGCTGCTGCGGAGGCTGCTCGTTTTGCGCCGTCACGCGGCACCAGGGAACAAGGCTCACCTCACGGAGCGTGGATTCCGTGGTGCGGGAAATCAAAAAACTTTGCAGCGCGAAGCATTTCAGAGGGACGGTGAGTGACCTGGGAGGGCCCACGGCCAACCTTTACGGGGTTTCCTGCACCCGCGAACCTGAAAGCCCGTGCAAACGCCGCGACTGCCTCTATCCCCGCGTCTGCCGGCATCTTGACGTGAATGAGCAACGGTTGCTCGACCTCCTGGCGGCGGCATCGAATGTCGAAGGCGTGAAGCACGTCTTCATCTCCTCGGGACTCCGGATGGAGCTCCTTCTGAAAACCCCGGTGCTGTTGGCAAGACTCCTCGAGCATCACACCCCCGGGGCCCTGAAGATCGCCCCCGAGCACACGGAGCCTCACGTGCTCAAATTGATGCACAAGGGGGAGGGTGGTCTGCTCGAACGATTCCTCGCTGAAGCACGGAAGGTGTCCCGGCGGCTGGGAAGACGCCTGCATGTGACGCCCTATTTCATGGCCTCGCATCCCGGCTGCACCCGGGAGGATATGGAAAGGCTTCACGCCAAGGCCCGGCGGCTGGGGATCGAGGTGCGGCAGTTTCAGGATTTCACGCCGACTCCGGGAACCCTTTCGACGGCCATGTATGTGTCGGGCCTCCACCGGGACACCCTCCGGCCCATCGTTGTCCCCCGCGGAAGGAGCGAGCGCCGGCTCCAGCGTGAAGCGCTGGAAGCCGTGACCTTGAGGACAACGAACAGGGACAGGCGAGAGGGTGCTCGGAAGGTTGCTCCAACGGGGAACCCCAAGTTTCCAGGCCGTTCGGGGCCGAGGTCTCCGGGGAGCAAAGGGACCCCCGGATAAACACCCGCTTGCTCTGCCCTGAGCCCCGTCATTCTTGTGAGCCTGGCTACGAAGTCTCAAGGCGTGCGGGCCAGAACCGGCATTCACACGCCGCCTCGCTTTCGGCGCCCTGGGCGTGCGCCGCTAGGGTCTGCCTTCCCTGAGCCGCTTCAAATCCTTCCAGAGCGACTCCACTTGTTTTCCCGTTTCATCCAGGTCCCCTTCGTTGTTGATGAGATAGCTCGCGAAAGCCTTTTTCTCCTCGATGGGGAGCTGGGCTTTCAGGATATTGGCGGCGTCTTCCATGCTGATGCCGTCTCGTTCTGAAAGACGCTTGATCTGCTCATCCGCCGGGATATGGACGACGACGACGGCATCGAAGAGGTAGGAAAGATTGAGCTCGATGAGAAGCGGTACGGCGACCTGAATGATGGCATCGGGGTCCTTTGCCGTGATGGCCCGAACCTGGTTGAAAAACTCCTCGTAAATGGGGGGATGCGTGAAGCTCTCCAATACCTTTCGTTTCTCCATGTCCCGAAAGACGAGGTCGGAGAGCTTCTTGCGATCCAGGCGCCCGTCGGGCTGCAGAACCTGCTTCCCAAAGTAATCGACGATCTTTGCCAAAGCCGGGGTACCCGGTTCCACCACCTGGCGGGCGATGAGGTCGAAGTCAATGACCGGGGCGCCCAACTCCTCGAGCATTTTTGACACGGTCGTTTTGCCACAGGCGATTCCTCCGGTCACCCCGACCAGGATGGGGTTGCCCTTTCCCTTCGCCTTCTCCATGACTTCGTCCAGTTTTCTGTAAGCGACCGGGAATTGGAGCGCCACATCGGTTTCCGCACCCGCAAAACTGACCGGATAGCGGACGCCCCTGCGATAGAGGGCCTCCATACCCTGCAGCGCTTTCTCCATCAGGTCTCCGGGTATGGCCATCGCCAGGTCCTCATCCTGAACGTGCCCATAGCGCCGCTCCCCGTAGCACGGAATCCCGAGGGAGGGCTTGCGGGTGTTGAAGCACCGCGCAATGGCATCCGAACAGGACGACTCACCCACGCAATAGAATTGCATGACCTCGTACCGGCTGAACTGAAGGGAGTTGATGAGGAGCATCATCTGGGCCGGATTGGCGTAGATCAAAACCATGTCGGGCTCAAACGGGTTGTACACCTGGGGGGCCATGGCCACCGCTTCATACTCTCCCAAGGGAAGCCTCGGGATGGACGCTTCGACTTTGCGACCATCCTCTTTGGTGGCCATCCAAACGATACTGCGGAAGGTCCCGTCCCTGTAGTTTTCCGGAACCTCGGACAGACCGAGAATGGAGGGGCAGGACGCGAACAGGAAATCGTCCAGATCGGCGCCCACGGTCCAGTCGAAGCTGCGGACCTGGCTGATGAGCTGGCAAAGGGTCACCTTGTGTCCGGGCCTTCGCAGGAAGGGAATGGTGGTGAGGTCCGACCGGTTTCTCAACATTTTCAAACCCACGGGAAAGTACTTGAGGCGCATGAGGAGCTCCAGGCGCCGGATCAGTTTTTCCCAGTCGCATTGCGCTTCCATGTTCTTTTCTCCTCAGGAGGTGTGGACTTCGGCAGGTTGGCTCCCATGGACCCGGGCACCGATTTCCCGTCGGAAGGCGACCGGCAGGTAGTCCCTGCTCTGGAGGGCTCGTATCAATTCCACCTCCGTATGAATCTCTACAGAAAAGCGTGTCGCATAAGCCCCCACTTCCTCCACGTCATGGGCGTCGCTGCCACCGGTTACGGGAAGCCTCAGACTCTCCGCCACGCTCGATGCGAACCGGTTTTCCTTCTCGGTCACCTTTCCATTCAGGACTTCGATGGCATCCACGCATTGAAAGAGAGGCCTCTGAGCAGCTCTTTCCGGGGTCAGCCCCAGCTGATCTCCGCTGAAAGTCAGGAATCCTCGGAAGGGGTGGGCAACAATCAGAAATCCCCCGGCAGCGAGAACCTCCTGTCTGAGGTCCTGAAGCTTGATGATTCCCTGGATGTCTCTTTGCAGGCCGAATACCAGCATGTCCCCCTGATCGGTCGTGATTTCGTTGGCCCCGAATATGGCAAAGCCGTGCCTCTGCCTCAGTTCCTCCACCCGTTCGGGAGCCCAGACATGGTTATGGTCTGTGAAGCATAGGCCGTTCAAACCGATCCGCCTGGCTTCTTCGATCAAAAGATCGGCCGACGCGGAGCTGCAGCGCGAAGCCGGGAAAGTGTGCACGTGGAGGTCGATCACAAACCCGCGCGAAGCATGCTGTCGGCTGACGGGACAAGGCTCCGACGGGTCCGGCTCTTCCCGGGTCACCTCCACACGCGGGGGCGAAGGCGGGGGAGTCATCGGCTGTTTCGGAGGCGATGATTTGTCATGAACGAGGGTCTCTGACCCCGCCTCTTCGTTCAGGAAACATTCGAAAGTGAGGTCGGGCCTGGCATCCCTGGCATCCTCCCATCGGACCACCCTTGCAGCCTCCGTGGCTGCGTAGCAGCATTCGATCAGAAGGTTCGCGAAATGGCGGCAGCCCTTCCTCCCGACGATCTTATTCATCCGGTCGGCGATTTCATCGTCGATAGGGAATCCCCCGGCTTCCTGAAGATAGGGGATTGCCAAAGGGCACTCGGGCGTGGTCCGGCGGTTCCATTTCCCGTCGATGGACAGAATCTGAAAATCCCGGACCCCGACGCAAAGATCGACCTCCAGGCCGTAAATATCATCATCGAGGATACCGTGGATGGACAAGGTATCCCGGTCCTTCCTGCTAACGGTGACGACTTTGTTGCGAGCGAATTTCAGCATCGATCAAACCTCTTCATCCATGACCGCGCTAATGGGGGGGATCGATTCCCTCGACCAGCCGACTTCCGGGCGCGAAAGCCGCGCAACGGTTGTAGAGCCGAATGCTGTCCTGAACCATCTTCGAGAAGAATTCCAATTTACCTTCCTCGCTCCTCGGGGCCTTCACCAAAATGTCCTTGGTGATCGACAGGATGATACCCTGGCAGCACTCTTCCACCATGTAGGCGAGCTGCCGGAGGCGATCTTCCTCTCCCACGAGCCCTTTGATGATTTTGAGCATGCCCGCCCCGATGCGAACGCCCGGTAGCTTCTGAAGGATGTCGTCGAGGTCGGCTGTTTTGTGCCATTCATGGTGGAATTCCCCGCTGGCCATGGTGATCTCGAGGTCCGGCAGGCTGGCCCGGATCTCGATCGAGGCAGAAGTGAAGGTATCCCGGAGACGGCATACCGATCGGAGCGTGTATTCATCCAGCTGCTCCACGCTGGTGCATCGGTTCATGGAGAATTTGAGAATGTTGTCGGACATGTTGTCGTGCTCCTTGTTTCTCGCTTCACTGCTGATTCATTCCCCGGTACCCCTCCCACTGTCGCCATTGCACCCACGCCGCGCCGTGCGACACTCATTTTGACTTTTCCGGGGGGGTGCCGCAACACCGAATGGTTGGCGGCAAAATACGGGGTTGAACCCCGTATCGCGGACGGGCAGGGGCGATGCTCTTGGGTGGACAGGGCTGGGGGGGCTGGGGCACGAATCGTGGCTATTCCAGGGAAAGCAGGTGGGAGCGAAGGTTGCTCTTGCGGTTGTTGAGCCCGAGCTTCTTTCTAATGTTCTCCCGGTGGAAATCGACCGTCCTTACGGAAACGCCAAGGATCGTGGCGATGTCCTTGCTCGAATGTCCGCCCTTGATGAGATTGGCAGCCAGGATTTCCTGCGGAGTGAGGCCCAGGTGCCTCGATGAGAGTCGACGGGAAAAAGGGGAGATGACACGATCGAGGTTGGCACAGACAATATCCAGCAAAGCGGCCTGCTCGGGAGTCAGGCGAGTGTTTCTGAGTCGATTCAGATGGGGGAAGGCGAGCTCATGGATATTGGAGACGACATTGTCTTCCAGCTCCTTTCTGTCCTCCTCACGGGCCTTGAGCATGACGCGCAGGGCGATGTTGGCCTCTTCGAGGGTCCGGGATTTGACGTCCAGCTCGTGGGTTTGCCGGCTCAGAAGGGCCTCGGCACGTTCTCTTTCCGCGACCTGCTCTTGCAGCCGCTCGTTGGCCTCCGTGAGCTCCGCCGTGCGCTCCGCAACCCTCGATTCCAGATGGTCATGCGCCGTGCGCAGAGCGTCTTCGGCCCGCCTTCGTTCAGTGATGTCCCGCGTCACGTAAACCATCCCCGTCAACCGCCCGTCTTGATCCAGAATGGGGGAGGCGGACACCAGGAAGGTCTTGTCGAGAATCCGGTTCCTGAATTCGGCCCGGTGCGTTTTGCGGTCTTTGAGGACCAGGGACGCCGGGCATTTTTTGCAGTGAGTCGACTTCCCCCAGAACAGCTCGTGACAGTGTATGTTCTTTGCCGTGGCACGGTCGATTCCGAAGGAATCGGCAATGGCCCGATTCATCCTGATGACCCGAAGATCGGGATCCAAAATGGTCACAAAATCATCAATGGCGTCGAAGGTTCGCTCCCATTCCTCCTTCGCGTCGAGGCAGTGCCTATCGGCTTGTTTCCGTCGGCAGACCTCCTTCTGCGGTCGACGGCGAGGTTGTTCGCGATCTCTGTGAGTGCTCAGGACATCGCCTTCCGTGTCTTACGCTCCATGCGTTCATGTCTGAACAACCCCCCTCCCGCCGTGTCGGGGGAGAGGCAACAACTGTAAACTTCCCTTTTGACGGAAAATTTCGTTATCGTATCCGAACTTTCCATCAAATGAGAGATCCGATAAACTTTTTGTTGATTCTCCTTGTATCATCATAGGTCAGCCAAGTCAGCTGACGATAATATTCGGTGGTTGGCCGATCCCCTTCTTTTCCAGAAGCTGCTCCAGGGTCAGATCCTCCAGAGGGTGCAGGCCACGCACGGCGAAGTAAGCGTTGTTTGCAGCGTTGTACGCAATAGATTTCTCGGAGGAGCACATGACCTCTGCCCATTCTGCGCCGAAATAGCTCCTGAAGGCATCTCGCAGTTCCTCTGCTTCAGCGTCTTCGGGAACTGCCAGCCAGATCTTTTCCAGGTTGCCGACGGCAACCAACCGGCGCGGATTGAGTCATCCGGTTTCATAGAAGTAAACCGACATGGCGGACTCCAAATTGCCCTCCATGCAGCCAGCGAGCTCAGCCAGAGCTCTCCTTTCCATCGTTCCGAAAACGACAAAGGAGTGCTTCGCGGACACATCAAGAATCCCCGGCAAACGGCCGCAGCCGAGCGCCACCAGAAGCATGCCTTCGCCCACAACCACTCCTTTCTCTGCAGGGATTGCACAACGCCCGCGCTCGATTTCCGGCTATTGTGTTACCAGCACATCGCACGGGCATTCTGTCAAGAGGTGAAGCGTGACGCTTCCCATGAGCAGCCGCTCGAGAAGGGACTTGCCATGCTTGCCGACGATGACAAGATCGGCATCGATTTCCATGGCCTTGTCTCGCAGTATGGTGGGCACGTAAGCACCGTGCTCGATCGCAACATGCAGGTTCCGCCTATCAGCTCCTGATTTCTCGATGAATCGCCCCATCTCGGCTTCGGCCTCTTGTTGGATCTTGCTGTGGTATTCATGGATGGTCTTTCCCGCAACGCCCACAGAGAGCATCTCGGCTTCGAAGGGCGCTTCGAGGGCATGGATGAGGTGGATTTCAGCCTGGGGTGCGATCGCGGTGGCGTAGCTGAAAGCCGTGTTGGAGTGTGTTGAAAAATCGACGGCAACCAACGCCCGTCGATAGGCGCTCGTTGCTTTGCGTCTGACGACCAGCACGGGCTTTTGGATCTGGCGAAGAAGACGTTCCACGGTGGGGCCCACACCGGACTTTTGAGGCGAATGTTTCCCTCGTGCGCCCAGCACCAGAAGACCGAACCCTTCGGACGCATCCAGGATCGCGTCCACACTGCTGCCATGGCACATCTTCGGCTCGAGCATGTAGCCCGAGGCGACATGGGCTGCAACGACCTGTTCTTCGAGCGATCGCAATGCCTCCTCTTCAATGGCTCGATCCACCTCGATGTCCATCGGCAGGCTCACGAAATGCCTGAAAGTGTCGATCCAGGTCGACTCGAGCACATGGAGGGCGACAGCTCGCGGAACGCCTGCCGTCGCACAGATCATCGCCGTGCGCTTCACCGCATTTCGAGCGTCAGGTGAAAAATCGGTTGCGACAAGAATGGATTGGTGATCTGTCATGAGATGCGCTCCTATGGTTGATTCACTGAAAGATGGAAGACTATAGTATTTGGTGAGTCCGTGTACAAGGCCCTAAGAAGTATCGTCATGAGGGCCAATGGAGAAAGGCAGGGCAGGCTCAACGGGAGTGTTTGGAAATATTGAGCTCTTGAGTGGTATAATTTTGAGGAGCAGGAGAGCTCATGACTCAATTTTTTCTTGACAGGATTTTGTCCGTGGATTACGGATGGGTTGGTTGGGATCGATCAGCATTGTCGATGGAATGGATGAAGGATGGAGATGTTCATGACCCGAGCGGGCAGAAGCTTTTATTATTACTTTTATTATTGCTATACCAAAGCGTCTGCCTGGAGGGTGCGATGATGCGGGGTTGACCGTGTTCTGAGCATCAGGAGCCGCAGGTGGACGCAACCTGCGGCTCTTTTGTTTTTTGGGGCTGCAGGTCGAATGACATCAGCCCTTTTTTGTTGGAGACGAAGGAGAAACATCATGCAGCAGCGTATCGACGACGTTCGCGTCAAGGAATTCACACCGCTCGTATCGCCCCTGACTCTGAAACAAGAGTTTCCCATAACGGAAGAGTCCCGGGAAACCGTCGTCACGAGTCGCGAGACCATCTCCAGGATATTGGAGAGGAGGGACCCGAAAATGCTCGCCATCGTGGGGCCGTGCTCCATCCACGATGAGAGGGCGGCGCTGGAGTATGCTGAGCGGGTCAGGGACCTGAGTGAAAAGGTCAGCGATACACTTTGCCTGGTCATGAGGGTTTACTTTGAGAAGCCACGGACTACGGTGGGTTGGAAGGGTTTGATCAACGACCCCTGGTTGGACGGATCCAACGACATTGTTTCGGGACTCCGAAAGGCGAGAACCCTCCTTCTGAAGATCACCGGGATGGGAGTGCCCACCGCGACCGAAATGCTGGACCCGATCACTCCTCAGTACATCGCCGACCTGGTCAGCTGGAGCGCCATCGGGGCGCGCACCACTGAGTCCCAAACCCACCGCGAGATGGCCAGCGGACTCTCCATGCCCGTCGGGTTCAAGAACTGCACCGACGGAGGTCTCGACACGGCCATCAACGCCATCATCGCCTCCTCAGCTCCACAGAGCTTCCTGGGGATCGATTCCCACGGACAGACCTGTATCGTGCAGACCTCGGGCAACCCACACACGCATCTTGTGTTGAGAGGCGGAACCCGCCCCAATTACGACTCGGTCAGCGTCATGGAAGCCCTGGAGCTCCTGAGAAAGAAGAACCTGCCGGAAGCCATCATGATTGACTGCTCCCACGGCAACTCCCGCAAGAATCACCGTTTCCAGTCTGTCGTCTGGCAGGATGCCATCAACCAGCGGATGGACGGAAATGATGCCATTGTCGGGCTGATGCTCGAGAGCAACCTCCATGAAGGAAATCAGAAGAACACCTGCCAGCTGTCCACCATGGAATACGGCGTCTCCATCACCGACGCGTGCATCTCATGGGAGGCGACCGAGAGGCTGATCCTTTCCGCGCATGAGCATCTGAGCGGCTTGGCCGCTGCGTCTGAAGGTGAAGGGATGCCCAGAATGGAGCGCTACCAGATTGGCCAGGCTTCGTAGAGAGTCCCATGTTTCCCGTGGAATTCGATCGTTACATCCTGAGCAGCCTGCCGTTGCCGGGGGAAGAGCAGATCACCGTCGTTGCACAGACGCTGAGAGCCGTCCTGCTGCGCCGGGTTCTTCCGCATTTCAAGACCAGGCGGGGGACCGATCCGCTGCTGCTGGCGCGGGCAGGGGAGCAACTGGCCTTCGCGCGTCTCGAGGATGAAACGAATCGCGTCCGCACGGTGAGCCTGGTTGACATCCGGCCGGATCGCTGGAGCGTCCAGATCCACGAGCGGATCTTCGACTATCTGGCTTTTGTGATACGCGGGGACACGGAGCTCCATCTCGGTGACGGGACTCTCGAAGAGCGCAAGATGCTGGCCTTTGTGGAATTCCTTTTGCGCCACGAGGTCGAGCATGTGCTCTACCCTGACCACCGGGAGCGGGAGGTCATCGCCGCCGATGTCGAATTCGCCATGGACCGGCGCATTCACGACCCCACCACCTACCGCATGCTGCTCGGCTCCCTCTCGGACGAGATGGTCGGCATCCGGGGCGAGCGCTACCTCGCGCTCTTCGAAGAGGGAGAGCAGGGCAGGGTGCCGGACGCCGTCATCGTTGAGCTGCTCAACCTTCTGGGCATTGCGTTGAGCGAGCTTCCCGCCGCGTTGCTGGACGACCTCTTCCCAGGTCTCGACACCGAAATCGAGAGCCGCATTCTCCTCGAGTGCTACCGCCGCAGCCGTGACGCATCCATCCCTCTCATCCATCGGCTGTTTTCATTTGAGCGGTTCCTGCGGTTGTTTGCGGATCTTATCGAGAATCAGGACAAAACGGCCCGCGAGGTATTCCAGTCTTTCAAGGACCGCTGGGGCCTGGAAGCGCTTTTCCAGGAGCTCGGCGTGCTCGAGGCGGGAGTTCACAACAAGAGCGGCGAAGAGCAGTTCGCCCTGTTCCGGGCGGCTCTCGAGGCAGCCGGGGTCGAAAGCCGTGCGGTGGTGCTTCCGAGCGCCCCCTCCGTCCCTTCGGCTGTGGAAAAGCGCCCCGTCGAGCACCCGGCGAAGACCCTCAAGGACCGAATCGAAGAGGCTCGCGAGGAACCGCGAATTCCCCGGCAGGTGATGGAGGTCATCGACAAGAACAAGCTGAACCTCATTGGGCACAGCGGGTCCAAGTACAGTGAGCTCATCGAGACGCTTCTCGCCATTCCCTGGGGGGAGATCGTCGAGATCGGGGTGACCGCCGCAGCCTTCGAAGAAGGGCTGAACCAGACGCATTTCGGGCTGCAGCGTCCCAAGGAAATCCTTTGCGATTTCTTTACGAACCTCATCTGGCGCTACAAACACTTCGAGAAATCCAGGCTGACGGCTTGGAAGGGCAACGGCAGCGCCTTTCTCCTGGTGGGGCCGCCCGGCGTGGGCAAGACGTCTCTCGCCATCTCCGTGGCCAGGAACCTGGGAATACCGTATCACAAGCTGTCGCTCGGAGGCATGCGTGACGAAACGGACATCAGGGGCCATGGCTTCACCTACGAGGGCTCGAAACCAGGAGCCATCGTACAGGGGCTCATCAAGATGGGGGCCATGAACGGGCTGTTCGTCCTGGACGAAGCCGACAAGACCGAGAAATTCGCCATCGCCACCCTGCTCGAGATCCTGGATCCGGAACAGAACCACCTCTTCCATGACAAGTACACGGAAACCACCGTGGACATCGACCTCTCCAACTGCCATTTCTTCCTCACGGCCAACACCCTCGAAACCGTGCCCCCAGTGGTCGTGAACCGCTGCGAAGTGGTGGTGCTGGATCGGTACAGTGTGGAAGAGAAGATCGCCATCGCGCAGGACTACCTGATTCGGCGGGTGCGCGGAAAATATCAGATCGAGCCCCGGGACGTCTTCTTCGACCCGGAGCAGGAGTCCGCCCTGATTCGTTACCTGATTCAGAACTACACTTACGAAGCCGGGGTTCGCGAGCTGGAGCGGGTGATCCGAATGCTCTTTCTGCGCATTCAACGCAAGGAGCTCCTGACCCGGATAGAGCCGCTGGAAGGCGGAGTGCGCATCACACGGGAGAAGATCAAGGCCACGCTCAAGGAGCCCACTCGTCCGCGGCAGATCAGCGATGCGGACCGGACCGGAGAGATGCTGGGGTTGGGGGTGGACGTGGAAAGGGGCGTTGGATCCATCATTCCCATCCAGGCCACAAGCATTTCGGTGGGGCGTCCTGCGGGAGAGGTGCGCCGCGGTCCCCTCAGCATCGTCCATGCCACGGGAAACATCGAGAAGGTGATGGATGAAAGCCGCAAAGTGGCCACCACCGGGATTCTGGCGTGTGCCACCGACCTGGGAATCGATTTGGAGCGCCTGGACGAGCAGGTCCATCTGCATTTCATGGGGGGGTCTACGCGCAAGGACGGTCCCTCGGCGGGAGGGGCCATCGCCCTGGCGCTGGCGTCCCTTTTTGCAGGACGCATCATTCGCCGCGATGTGGCCATGACCGGGGAGATCGATATCAAGGGCCGGATCACGGGTGTCGGAGGCCTGGCCGCCAAGCTGGAAACGGCCTGCAATGCCGGCTGCTCCACCGTGATCATTCCGCGCGACAATCTGCTGGGCGAGGAAGGGGTGGAACGTTTCCCCGATGCTCTAAAACGGGAGCTGCACATTCTCAGCTACGAGGAATGGCTCGAACCCCATGCCCCTTTCGACTACCAGCGCCACATCCTGCAGGTGGTGGCCGTGGATCACATTGTCCAGGCGGCCCGCATCGCTTTCGTGAACGAGGAGGAGCTGGCGTCCCTGGAGACGATCTTCGAGGATGATGCCAAAAGGGCTGCCGAGGAAATCCTCCGTGAAGGGCGCGAGAGAAGACCTTTCCTGCAGTTCGTCCAGGTCAAGAGTGTGGACGAACTGGCC
>CAZEOY010000034.1:0-12881 GCA_964513835.1 uncultured Syntrophobacteraceae bacterium | reverse complement strand
GCGGAGAGGAGGAGGGGATTGGGGTGAAGATCCGGCAGCTCAAAGACAAGCTGACGGATTTCAGCTCATTCATGATGAGTGTTCTGAAAGTCAGCCCGGGGATGTTCCAGGGAAGCGGCAAGAAAGTTGCCTACCACGCCCCGTGTCACCTTTGTCGAGGCTTGGGGGTGACACGGGAGCCTCGTGAGCTCATCAGCACAGCGGGTCTGGAATATCTCCCGGCCAAAGACGAAGACGTTTGCTGCGGCTTTGGCGGGTCATTCTCCATAGAATTCCCGGAAATATCCGCAGAGCTCCTCAAACGCAAGCTTGACCATGTCGAAGCCACGGGTGCCGATCACCTGGTCACGGACTGTCCGGGATGTGTTCTGCAGCTGCGTGGCGGAATGGACCAGAGGGCCGGAAAAAGAATTGAAGTGAAGCATATTGTCGAAATCGTTGCCGGGGATTCCGGTGATGAGAGCCTTTGAAAGACCACGGCAAACGGTGTCAAACTGCTGAAGTCAAAGCAGCCGGCGGTTGAGGCTCCCTCACTGACGAGAGGAATGGGGGAGCCTCCGTCACCGAGCACTTCGAGAGAGGGTGAACCCACTCTCACACCGCTCAATGTAACAGTGCAATGGAAGCCTCAATCGGTGGGGCCGCCCCGATGAGCTACTTCTTCTTTTCCAGGTCCTCTCCCGCGTGTTCCACAGCCTTGCCCAACTCTTTCAGCTTCTCGCTGGTGTAGGATTGAGCCTTCTCCACCGCCTGATCCACCTGCTTGCCCGCTTTCTCCGCGGGACCTTCTTCTTTGGGCTTCGAACAACCGACGGTAGCGGCAATGACCATCGCCGCCAGCAATGCAACAAAAACTTTCACGAGCAGACTCCTTTCTTTCCCACGTGTCCAGTACGGGATATCCGCCACCCTCCTTTTGGCCTTCCAGACTATCGAGCAGCTTTCCCGGATCGCCCCGCTTCCAATTCCTGATTACTCTTGGGGAATCGAACATGACCCGGACTGCCGATCTATTCCAGGATCATGCAACAGACTTTGATGGCTGCATATCACTGTGGCCACGAATCATTATGACTCCTAACCATTTCGGTCAGAAAATCAAGCCTTCAAACTCAATGGAATGAAAAAGGGCGTCATGATCTTCGAGAATGGTGTCCAACAAGCTGCGATGTGTCCAAAAATATAATTTAATTATAACCCATTGACGATCCCCCAGAATATCTAGTAATCAAGTACATCGAAAAGCGATTTCTTGTCACCTCCTTGTGAGGAATGGAGAGATGAAGACATTCTATTGTGTAGACACGGATTCCCTGTCGGTGATTATCTCAGAACATACGGTATTTGGAAGCTGCAAAATTTCTGAGGATATAGTCGTTCAACAGGATGAACATGGTAATATTATTTCTATCTTGATACCAAATGCAAGCAATCGGGATAAATTTAACTTGAATGACCTTCTTTCAGATCTACTAGTTACAAATATTGCTATTATGACACATGTCAAGATAAGTATGGAAAATTGGGAAGATAGGATAATCCAAAATTACTTTAAAGCTCACAATATTATCAAACTGAATATTGGTTGTGGTCAAAATATTCTAAAAGGATGG
Organism: uncultured Syntrophobacteraceae bacterium; assembly: GCA_964513835.1. Taxonomy (GTDB): domain Bacteria; phylum Desulfobacterota; class Syntrophobacteria; order Syntrophobacterales; family Syntrophobacteraceae; genus JALOOX01. The sequence continues at coordinate 11,268 of CAZEOY010000034.1, read as the reverse complement.
CTTAATTCAGACTATTATCCGCAGTCAACGGAAATTTTGCACCTCGATGCTACAGTTCCATTTCCATTTGAAGATCACCAGCTGGATTACATTTTCAGTGAACACACGATAGAGCATCTTACTTACCCTCAGGGACTGAACATGCTCCAAGAGTGTCGTCGAGTTTTGAAGCCAGGTGGGAAGCTAAGAATATCAACGCCTGACCTGTCATTCCTGATAGAGCTGTATAACAATAAAAAATCAGTCTCGACCAGCCAATATCTTCAATGGGCGAAAGAAATGTTTCTGGAGACTGCCCCCTGTTTTGAAGAGATATTTGTCATCAATAATTTTGTGAGAGCCTGGGGACACAAGTTCATCTATGACGGAAGGCTCCTGCGCTATTCGCTGGAGCAGGCAGGATTTGAAGAGATTGTCGCCTGCGGTCTCAATGAGAGTATGGATGAAGAACTGCGAAACCTTGAGCATACGGCCAGGATGCCTGCGGAGTTTCTCAGAATGGAATCCATCATCTTCGAAGGGATGAAGCCGCACACGCGAGAGGCCTGAATGGCCGTACATGAGATTGGCAGCTTGCCCGTTCATGGAGCGCCGGCGGGAGCAGCACAACGAGTATGATCCGGTGAAGTCGACTGTTTCAGTCTTGAGGGTTTTCCTTATGAGGAGGAAATTGACCCTCAGGAGCAGGGGCATGTTGAAGCCGAGACAGGTGCTTGCGGGATCATCCGCGTTTCGCGGTTCAGACTGTCATCAGCTCACGTGGGCTTGACGTGAGTATTTGAGCTCCAATGGGATTGATGACCACGGTGTCTTCAATTTTCAGGGTGAAGCCTTCCGGCTCCATCAGATGTATCTCAAGGGCCAGCACCATGCCCGCTTTCAGGGCTTTTCCATTGTTCCGGGCGAGCAGGGGAGGCTCATTGAGCTCGAGCCCAATGCCATGGCCAACGAAATGCGCTCTCGCACCTGACTGAAATTTCAGAAAGGAATCCACTATGCCGAGTGCTTCCGCCTCTGTCATTGCCAAAGTGAAAACCTCCTCGCAGGTCATTCCAGGATGGAGACTGTTCATCAGGCAGTCTGCCACCCCGCGCAAACGCTGAAACAAGTCCAGTGCCGCTGGGCGGGCCTGCCCGACCGCGTAGGTCCGGCTTTGATCGGCGTGATAGCCCTCGATGCATGCCGGTATGTCCACCAGCACCATGTCTCCATCTTCGATGATTCGCCGGGACGCGCCTGTCGGTATGGCGGGGCTCAGCCCTGCGCCCGAGAGAGTAAAAAGCGTGCCGCTCGTCTGGCGCAGGTTGGGTCCGGAGGCCAAAGGCCCCCTGCTCATCACAAAGTCCGGCATGCGCATGAAGTAACAGCCCTCATGTCCGGCGAGGCGCTGCGCATTCTCCACGGCGGCGGTCAGCTCAAGCTCGCTCATACCGGCTCGAAGAGACGACAGAACAGCCATGTGGCCTGCATGGACTGCCGAGCAGGCTTTTCGTATGCTTTCAACCTCCTGCGCATCCTTCACGGAGCGCTGATCCAGTATCTCACCGGAAATATCCACGAGCTCCCGCATTCCCAGGGCCTTTTCCATGGTTCGGGCCTGATATAGTGTGAGGACATCCATCTCGGTGCCCACCTTCGTCCCCGGCACCTCTCGGGGGAACATCCGTTGAACGATGGCCTCGAGGGAACCCCCTTTGACAATGCGCTCCTTTTCGTACCCGGACTCCCCTGCAGCAATCTCATACCCCCGGCGAACAAAGAGCCTGCAGTCATCAGGCAAGACCACCAGATAGGCCGGCTGGGCTGTTCCAGAATAGTAGTAGACGTCTCGCGAGTGAAACAGAATGGCACCCGTGAGGCCGCGCTCTCTGATCTTGTCCTGCAGAGAGCGTATTCTCATGGAGTACGGCATTTCATGCTCCTGATGGTTCGCAGAGGCCCATCAAACCAGGGTCCGTCACAAACGGTCGATGCCATGAGCTCGACACCCTGTCCACGCAGCTTGCCAGGCAATGGGTCTTTCACGGGGTCGAACGAAAATCTTCCAGGAAATCAACAATGGATTGGATGCTTCGGCCCGGACCGAACACTTCGAGTACCCCTCGACGCTTCAATTCCAGCGCATCATTCGGTGGGATGATGCCTCCCACGACGACCTTTATGTCATCCGCGTTTTTGTTGCGGAGCAAATCGAGAATCGGAGGCACGGTCAGAAGATGGCTTCCTGAAAGGCTGCTGATGCCGATGTAATCCACAGCTTCCTGTATAGCGGTAGCCACAACACTGTCCGCAGAAAGGTTCCCTCCAAAGACGACCTCAAAGCCCTTGTCGCGAAGGGCTCTTGCCACGACAACAGCGCCACGCCAGTGAGCATCCATGCCGACTTTTGTGATCAATATGCGTTTGGGCCTCGCTCCCACGTGAACCTCCTCAAGGTTGTCATAGCGGTCTTCACAGGCGTAAAGGCGGGTCCCAGCAGCCCCATTCCTCTCTGAAGACTTCGGCGATTTCCCCCACGGTAGTCGAGACCTTGGCGGCTTCCAGGACGGAGGGCATGACGTTGTCCATTCGTCTGCATGCCTCCCGAATTGTTTCCAGCGCCCCTCGGACAGCCATGCCGTCTCGCCGGTTTCTCAACCCGGCAAGCTTGGCTGTCTGCCGACTGAGCGTTTCCGGCTGAACAAAGATCTCTACCGGTTGATCTTCCATGGTGTGGCAATTGACCCCGACAACCGACATCTCCCGGCTTTCAATGGCCTTTTGATACTCGATGGCGGAATCGGTGATCTCGTCGTGAATCCAGCCTCTGTTGGCGGCTTCCACGAGACCGCCCAGCTTTTCGATCCTGGTGATGTAGTCCGCAGCCTGGCGCTCCATTTCCACCGTCAGATTCTCCACAAAATAGGACCCGCCCAGCGGGTCCACCACGCTGGTTACATTGGTTTCATGCTGAAGGATCTGCTGAGTTCGAAGGGCAATGAGTGCGGCCGTTTCGGTGGGGGTGCAGAGCGCCTCATCGTACCCGTCGATGTGCACCGACTGGGCTCCTCCCAGAACCGCCGCGAGGGCGTGGTAGGCGGCGCGAGTGATGTTGTTGAGAGGCTGCTGGGCCGTCAGGGCGGAGCCTGCCGTCTGGACATGGAAGCGAAACTTCTTCGAGCGTGGATTCCTCGCACCAAAGCGCTCGGTCATGATTCTGCACCAAAGCCTTCGAGCGGCCCTGAACTTGGCGATCTCCTCGAAAAAATCGTTATGGGAGTTGAGAAAGAATGAAATGCGCGGTGCAAAGTCGTCCACCCCCATGCCTCGTGAAAGTAAATCTTCAACGCACGCAATGCCATGAGCCAAACACAGTCCAAGCTCCTGGACGGCATTGGCCCCCGCTTCCCGGTAGTTGTAGCCGGCAATGCTGATGGGGTTCCAGCGGGGAGCATGCTTGACACAGTATTCGATGACGTCACAGCTCAGCTTGAAGGAGTACCGAGGCGGCAGGATATTCCAGCCTATGGTCACGGCCGTCTCCATGAGAAAATCGTTCTGGGTCGTGCCCGCCAGTTTTTCGAAGGGAATGCCGCGCTTCTCAGCCTGGGCGAGATACATCGCCAGAACGGGAACTGTACCGACTGGCTGGCATGTGACCAATGAGACACTGATCTCATCGATGGGGATGCCTTCGAAGAGGATCATCATGTCCTCGAGGCTGTCGATGGCGACCCCGCCCCGTCCCACATCGGCTTCAGCTTCAGGGTGGTCGGAGTCGAAACCGCGCAAGGTGGGATAGTCGAAAACGCCGTTGACTCCGGTGGCCCCCTGGGAAAGCAGGAGCTTGTAACGCTTGTTGGTTTCTTCGGGCGGACCGAAGCCGGCAAGTTGGCGCATGGTCCATAGGCGTCCGCGATACATGGTCGGATGAATCCCCCTGGTAAAAGGAGGATCACCTGGGTAACCCAAATCTCTCTGGTAGTCGAGCCAATGGAGGTCTTCAGGCGTGTAAACCGGCTGAATGGGAAGGCCGGAAAGGGTGCTGAACCGGCTCTTCCGCTCCAACTCAAATGGATAGCACTTCTCCATCCAACTCGCCTTCCCGGACTTATCTCCGTTACCCGAAGTCCGCTCCGACATACTCCTCCTCCTTCCGGTCCACCGGCAGGAGCGATACTCAGACCACTCCCCAGGGGATGGTTGCCGCACTGTCAGTCCTCAATCGAGCGATCAGCCTCTTCTCGGGACATGTCACTTCAAGGCACACCTGGGAGCAGACGCGTGATCCCGCCCATCAGTATCGACCGCCGAGGCAGCTCCAAATCGCTACTGGGCCCTGCGGGTCCGGGGAACTTCAAATGCAGGGGATGCCGGATGCCACCATACCAGGCTCGACCTGGGAAGGCGAGCAATTGAGCACTCATCATCTGTCTTCTGCGTGATCGTGCAGGTGCCTTCCCGATGCCTCGGCTTGACCATTACGGGGCCTGCCTACCATTTTGGCCTGAGCTTCAGCTCCTCTTCCGGCTTGATATTCGACACACGCCACCCCAGCTCAGCCTCCCACGGATTGATGCTCATGACGGGCACCGGTGACTTCCTGATCACCTCGGCTGCTACACTGCCCAGCATTGCTTTCTCAATTTCCCGCCTCCTGTGAGTCGCCATGATCACCAGATCGATTCTCGCGGAATCAATGTACTTGAGGATTTCCTCAGCCGGAACACCGCGCAGGACCATGCGCCGAACGGTCCGATAGGTCAGAAAGAATTCTTCCTCGAATTGCCGCAGTTGGCGTTCGACCTGCTCCAAGATCTCCTCGCGAAGCTTGTCGAGGGACGGATACGGCACATAGGAGGCGCCAGGAGCCCGGTGCAGCTCGATGACCGTCACCAGATGGACCTCCGCTTTAAACTTCTGGGCGACGGATATAACCTGGGGAACAATCTGGGAACAAAATTCTGAAAAATCGAGCGGAAACAGGACCTTTTTGGTTTCCATTCACTTCACCCCCTTCCTTCATGCATCCCGCGGTTGACAGTCTTCTCACGCAGGATTTGCTTACAAGATTCTGTAAGGATTTGAAATGGATAAGTCAATCCTTGCAGTTTCTGAAGCGGCGTGGTGGAGCTCGACACGCTGACGTGTCAGCATGCTATAAAGGCGCATTCCGGTGTCAGCGGCCTCGGGTGATTTTCTCCAACGCGATGAATCGAAGGCCGGTTCCGATCACGGTTGAAGAAGGATTCCATTATGATCACAGCAAGATACGTCCACACGAATATCATTGCCCTTAACTGGCGAAGACTTGCCTCCTTTTACGAGGAGGTTTTTGGCTGCAAGCGCCTCCTCCCCGAGAGAGATCTGAGGGGGGAATGGCTGAACCAGCTGACAGGGCTTCCAGATGCGCATCTCAAGGGAGTGCACCTTCGATTGCCGGGGTACGGGGAGAACGGTCCAACGCTGGAAATATTCGAGTATGCAAGTCCTGCGGCGGGAAGTCCGAATCTCATCAACAGGCCGGGTCTCGCGCATCTCGCCTTTGCCGTGGAAGACGTGGAGGCCGGTCTTGAGGCCGTTGTCGAGGCCGGGGGCGGCGCAGTGGGTCAACTCGTGTCCACGGAGGTGGAGGGTATGGGCACTCTGACAGTGGTCTACGTCGCAGATCCTGAGGGCAACATCATCGAGCTCCAGAAGTGGTCGCCGAAGCCTGGACCGTCGTGACGGACCCTTTCTTCATGCCAACATCTGCATGCCGGCATGAAGGACTCTGCGGTTGAGATTGGGGCAGCCGAGGTGAATCGGAGGACGTTGGCACGGTTCCCGCCCCCGCGATGGCAGCGGACAGCCCTCATTTGCCTTATCCCGCACGTTTCGCTTGGCGCGAAATCTGCTGCGGCAGTAGTGTGAGCTGGTACACGGGACCTGATATCATCGTCCACCGTCCCTGGCCGCATCCCCATTCCGACCTTCCGAATGGATTGCATAATGGATAAACTGTATCCATCATATACAGTTTGGATCGGGAAATACGGCTGATTTTTATCCAGAGAGCTGCGAGCGATCGGGGTTTAGAGCTAATGATCCAGAGGGCGCGTTTATTGCTCCTCGGATAGTGCGGCATCGCATAGGATGGGGGGACCGTTCGTGGGATCGACGCGGTTCGGCCGTTGCGCAAGCCATTGAATCACAGGGGCAGTTCGGCCTGATCGGGAGGGACCGACGAGTTGAGCAGGCCCCCCCTCATGCCATCTCATAAGCGACCATGGAGGCCGAGAACATGACCGGGAAACAAGGAAATCTGCCGCCTAGCCTGGCGTGGACGTCCCCATGGCAGATTATCGGCTGTGTCTGCGTGCTGGCGGCGGTCCTTCTCATTCTCACAGTGAAGAATTTCCACCGCGAAAAGCAGTTCATGGAGGAGGCCCTGCTGTCTCAGGCCCACGTTCTCATGAGGAGCATCGAGGCGGGCAGCCGAACCGGGATGATGGGAATGGGATGGGGTCACAGGCAGCTGCAGCTTCTGCTGGAGGAGACTGCATCTCAGCCGGGTGTTCGCAGCGTGGCCCTCGTGGATGCTTCCGGGAAGGTGATGGCGCACAGCAATCCCGAGCGGGTGGGTCATACGTTGGATGTGAAACTGCCGCCTGCCGGCGCGTCTTCGCACTGGTTCTCCGAGGATGACGAGCGGGCCTTTCAGGTGGCTCGCGCCTATCGTCCCTGGGTTCGTGAAGGCCAGGGAAGGGGCGCCCGGCGAAAAGAATGCGAAGATGGGCCTGTGGGCGCATCGGTTCGGGGGCAGTTCATTCTGGTGGGAATGGACCCGGAGCCTTTTGAAGAGGCTCGCTGGCAGGATCTGAGGCAGACCCTTCTCCTGTCCGGCATGATGCTGCTCATGGGGGCGGCTGGATTCCTTTCGCTGTTCTGGGCTCATCACTATCGTTCTGCGCGACGTTCGTTGAAGGACATGGAGGCCTTCACAGCGACCATCGTTCAGCAGATGCCCGTGGGCATGTTCGCCACGGATTCCACGGGGCGGATCCATCGGGATAACGATGCGGCCCGTGCCATTCTCAAGACATCCCGGCCCATCAGGGGGAACCTGGCGGATTTTCCCTGCTTCCTGCCCATCTCCGGAAGGTTGAAAGATCGGGAAGCCGTGGTGGAAGAAGAGGTGTTTCATGCCACCGGTGAGAATCTGAGCGTGCCGCTGCTGATCAATGCGGCGGTCATTCGGGACGATCGCCGACGGGCTCGGGGACAGGTCTTCCTGTTCTCGGACATCAGCGGCCTCAAGCATCTTGAGGAGGAACTGCGGCGCAGCGAGCGGCTGGCTTCTCTGGGGCGTCTGGCCGCGGGGATCGCCCATGAGGTTCGCAATCCGCTGAGCTCCATCAAAGGCTTTGCAACCATCCTGGCCAAGCGTGCCGACGGAGATGAAAAGAGCCGTCAGATCGCCGATGTTATGATCCAGGAAGTCGAGCGGCTCAACCGCGTGGTGACGGAATTGCTGGAGTATGCGAGGCCCACGGAACTGTGTCGGCGCCACGTTTCCTGCCGGGGGCTGATCGCGCAGGCGCTTCAGCTGGTGCAGAGGGAGGCGGACCAGAGACAAGTGACCATCGGGGTTCGTGTGGAACCTGAAGGAATGAAGATGGATGTGGATCCGGACCGTTTTGTGCAAGTTCTTCTGAATTTGTTCCTCAACGGTCTGCAAGCGATGGAGAACGGCGGCGTGCTTTCAGTGGAGGTGAAGAACGAAGGAACCGAGGCGGTCCTGGCCGTGAGCGATACGGGCTCCGGGATTTCCATCGAAAACCTGCCACATGTCTTCGACCCTTACTTCACAACCAAGCCGGGAGGTGTCGGTCTCGGGCTTGCCAATGTCCACAAGCTGGTCGAAGCCCATGGAGGAAAGGTCGAAGTGTCGAGCGGCTCGGGCTCGGGGACGCGATTCGTTGTGAGGATTCCGGAGACATCCCCCGGGCAGCGGCCGATGGCTCCGGAGAGGCAGGGGCGACAGGAGGCTACTTCATGAAGCGCAGAAACGCGCCGCGCATTCTGGTCGTGGATGACGATTCAGCCCACCGGATGATGTTGACCACCCTTCTCGAAGACTGGGCTTTTGACGTGGAGGTGGCTGAACACGGGGGGCAGGCCCTGGAGCGCATTCGTCAGAGTGCGGTGGATCTGATCTTGATGGATGTTCGCATGCCGGTAATGGACGGCATCGAGGCGACCCGGAACATTCATTCCTACAACCCGGCGATCCCGATCATCATTATGACGGCTTACTCATCCATCCCCAATGCCGTGGAAGCTCTCAAATCGGGGGCTTTCGACTACATCACCAAGCCCATGGACTTCGAGACCCTCAGGGTGGTCATGGACCGAGCCCTCGAGCACACCCGGCTGCGCTCCGAAAACGAGGAGCTTCGGCGACAGATTGCGCAATTCCAGATCCCCGAAATGGTTGGCAATGGTCCAGCGGTGCGGCGTCTCAAGGAGATGATTGCATTGGTGGCGCCCACGGAGGCAACGGTTCTGATTTCGGGTGAAAGCGGTACGGGAAAAGGACTGCTGGCGCGGGCGCTGCACGGGGCGAGCCTGAGAAGGACCAAGCCGCTGGTGGAAGTGAACTGCGCGGCAATTCCTGAAACCCTCATCGAATCCGAGCTCTTCGGGCACGAGAAGGGAGCCTTCACAGGCGCTGACAGGCCTCGCAAAGGGCGCTTCGTGATGGCCGACGGCGGAACGCTTTTCCTGGATGAGATCGGTGAGCTTCCCATGCCCACCCAAGCCAAGCTGCTTCGCGTTCTACAGGACGGACAGGTGCAGCGGGTGGGCAGCGATAACGCCCTCATTGTGGACGTGCGTATTGTGGCGGCCACCAACCGGAACCTTGAGAACATGGTGAAGGAAGGGACCTTCCGGGAGGACCTTTTCTACCGGCTGAATGTCGTCGCCATCGAGGCTCCTCCGCTGAGGCAGCGTGTGGAGGACATTCCCGTGCTCGCGCAGCATTTTCTTTCGCGCTTTGGGGAGAAGAACCGAAAGGAGGTCAAAGGAATCACCCCACAAGCCATGGATCTGCTCATCCACTATGGATGGCCCGGGAACATCCGAGAGCTGGAAAATGCGATGGAGCGGGCGGTCATCATGCTGCAGGGTGAGTATGTGTCCAAAAAGGAGCTGCCTGCAGCCATTCAGGGTGGGGAACTGCATGGGTGTGCTGAGGGAACGCCCTCCGGTGAAGCAAATACCCTGCGGGGCGCTGCGGGAGCTGCAACCCTTGAAGATATCGAACGGAACACGATTTTGCGGACACTGCGGGAGCTGGGTGGAAACAAGAGCGAAGCCGCACGGCGCCTGGGGATCACACGCAGGACCCTGAAGCTCAAGCTCAGGAAATATGGGAACGAGGAAACGCTCCACTGAAACACAGTGACGAGTGACGAGTGTCAAGTAACCAGGAACTGCAAAACCCCTCCCCACCCGGTTACACCCCGAAATACTCCCGATACCACTGCACAAAACGAGCGATGCCTTCCTCAATAGATGTGCCGGGATGAAAACCGAAATCGCGGGCCAGATCGTCGATGTCGGCGTAGGTGGCCGGGACATCCCCGGGCTGGAGAGGCATGAAATGCTTCTCGGCCTTTCTTCCCAGGCATTTTTCGAGCACCTCGATGTAACGCATGAGCTCAACGGGCTGGTTGTTCCCGATGTTGTAAACCCGATAAGGGGCATAGCTGGTGCCGGGGTCCGGGGCGTCGCCGTTCCAGGAGGCATCGGGCTCCGGAGGTCGCTCCATGATGCGCACGATCCCTTCGACGATGTCATCGATATAAGTGAAGTCCCGCCTCATCCGCCCATGGTTGAATACCTGAATCGGCTCACCCGCGAGAATGGCGCGCGTGAAGAGGAAAAGGGCCATGTCCGGGCGTCCCCACGGCCCGTAGACGGTGAAGAACCTGAGTCCGGTGGAGGGGAGTCCGTACAGATGAGCGTATGTGTGGGCCATGAGCTCGTTGGCCTTTTTCGTGGCCGCGTAGAGGGAAACGGGATGATCGACGTTGTCATGGACGGAGAAGGGCATACGGGTGTTGGCCCCATAGACCGAGCTGGACGACGCGAAAAGGAGATGCCCGACCGTGTGGTGTCTGCACCCTTCCAAAATGTGCAGGAACCCGGTGAGATTGCTGTCAACGTACGCATGGGGATTGGTGAGGGAATAACGGACGCCGGCCTGGGCGGCCAGGTTGACCGCCACTGAGAATTCGTTCGCCTGGAAAAGGCTTTCGATGCCGGCCCGATCCTCGAGGCTCACTTGGCAGAACAGGAACCGGTCGAAGTCCTGAAGCTGGCGCAGGCGCGCCTGTTTCAGAGTGACGTCGTAATAGGGATTCATGTTGTCCACACCGACCACCTTGCAGCCCTCGCGCAGGAGCCTGAGGGCGAGGTGATATCCGATGAAGCCGGCACACCCGGTGACAAGAACCGAAGCATTTGAAGGCATTTACTGGGTTGTTCCTTTCGAGCCAGCGGATTGGGATAAACAACCGGACAAGGGACGGACGGCCTAAGACTCTCGCTTCGCCATACGGACGGTCAAGACCGAACAGGGCGCCTTGCGCACCACGCGATCGGCCGTGCTGCCGAACAGGACATGGGCCAGGCCCGTCAGTCCGTGGGACCCCATGACGATCAAGTCGATGTCCCTCTCTTCGGCAAGTCGTATGACTTCCGTGGATGCATAGCCTGAGAGCAGATGCACCTCATAGGGCTGCTTTTCCTTGAGCTGGGCGATATAGCGGTTCTGGATGGTTTCTTGAGCAGCCTCCTTGACCTGGTCAATGAATTTGGCATCGTACTCGATGGGCATGAAGGACTGGTGGGCAGGCGGAGCAACGGAAAAGGTCACCATGACGTGGACGATATGGAGGGTTGCCCCATAGTGCCATGCCAGGTCCTTTGCAGCGGCGAAGGCCTCATCGGCATTCTCCGAAAAGTCCGTACAGAAAGCGATGTTTTTGAACAGGTCAGTTCGCATGGCTCCTCCTCCTGGGTTTTCTCTTTGCGTCCCGGCGGCGTGGAGACCCGATCGCCCCACTCCGCACATGGTTTGAATCACTATACTTTGCGGGTGCTCAGGAGCGCAACCCTTAGGTTGGGAACATTTTCGAGATGAGCACGGGTGATGGGTGTCGGCAGGCCTTAAAGCTTGATGCCGCAGGGCAATCGCATGAAATTTAGGCCAGCCTCAGCAGGTGTAGAAGGTAGTCG
>CAZEOY010000033.1:0-12923 GCA_964513835.1 uncultured Syntrophobacteraceae bacterium | reverse complement strand
TTTGGCTTCCGCCTCTTCCAGCTTCTGGTGACAATACTGAGCCAGCTTGATGCCTTCGGTGTAGGATTCCACGGCCTCTTCCAGGGGAAGGTCTCCACGCTCCATCTTTTCGACGATGGCCTGGAGCTTTTTCAGGGATTCCTCAAAGGGGTCTGCCTTCTTCTTTGCCATCTTCTTCCTTCCTTGTCGAACCTCACGAAGGCCTAGTCGATGGATTCGACTGCTGTCACGGTGCACTCGATGGAGCCTTTCCCCAAACGGACACGAAGGGCTTCATCCACACTCACCTCGGAACTCCGGCGGACGATCCTTCCACTCTTCAGGGCATAGGTGATGGAGTATCCCCGGGTGAGGACGGCCAGTGGGTTCAACGCTTCGAGCTTGCCCAATGCCTGGTCCAGTTGATGCCGAAGCAGGGACAACCGGTGAAGAAAGCGGTGGGTGATGTCCCGGTCCATCTGCACGACCCATCCTCGGAAGTGCTCGATCTGCCTCGACGGATGGCGCAGCAGAAGACGTCCCACAAGGTGATCGTGGACGGTGCGGCGGCGTTCCAGATCTCTCCGCCAGGCAAGCTGCAGCCGATCCAGGCGGTCATCCAGGGTGAGCCGCAAGTCGACCAATCGCCGCCTCGGATCCATGAGGCTTACTTCAAGCAGCCGCAGCCGATGTGCGAGCCTTTCCAGCAGCTTTCTGAGACGCTCCGTCATCTGTTCGCGGCAGCGATCCAGCTCCCTCTCGACCGCTTCCAGTCGCGCCACGACCCATTCAGCAGCCGCAGTCGGGGTCGGGGCCCTGTGGTCGGCCACCAGGTCGGCGATGGTGAAGTCGATCTCGTGGCCGACGGCCGAAATGGTCGGAACCTCGCAGGCGGACAGGGCGCGGGCGACCCTCTCCTCGTTGAAAGGCCACAGATCCTCGATGCTGCCGCCTCCGCGACCCACAATGACCAGATCCCATTTGTACCGTTCACGCAGGGCGTGGACAGCGGCAAGAGCCGAGGCGATCTCCCCTGCAGCCTCCTGACCCTGCACGCGCACGGGCAGGAGGGTGACTTCGACGGGAAAGGGACTTCGCTGGAGCATCTTGAGCATATCCCGTATCGCCGCTCCCGTCGGTGAGGTCACGATGGCGATTCTTCGGGGGCAAAAAGGAAGCGGCTGCTTGCGAGCCGGATCGAAGAGCCCCTCCGTCTCCAGCTTCTTTTTGAGCTGCTCGAAGGCAAGCTGCAGCGCGCCCAATCCTTCGGGCTCCATCACCTCCACGATGAGCTGGTATTCTCCTCTTGGCTCGTAGACGCTGATACGGCCCTGGCAGACGACTTGAAGGCCGTCCTCCGGGATGAACCGGAGGCGACGGTTCTGCGCTCGGAAGAAGACCGCACGGATCTGGCTTCGCTCGTCCTTGAGGGTGAAGTAATGGTGACCCGAGGCGGGAATACGGAAATTCGAGATCTCTCCCTTGACCCATACGAGGGGGAGGCTGCCCTCGAGAATGGATCGGATGCGGGCATTGAGCTCTGATACGGAAAAGACGCCCGGCTCATCTCCGGGAATCGGGTGGAGCAACGAAAAGGACATTCGCTTCCAATCCTGTGTCAATCACCTGAACAGTCTGGGATCCATAGCGTCACGCAAACCCTCTCCCACCAGATTGTAGGCCGTGATGCTCGCGAAGATGGCGATCCCGGGAAAAACGGTCAGCCACCAGGCGAACTCAATGTAGTCACGGCTCTGGGACAGGATATCCCCCCAGCTCGGTGTCGGCGGCGGGACCCCGAATCCGAGAAAGCTGAGGCTGGATTCCGTCAGAATGGCCCCGGCGATGCCAAAGACGGCGGAGACCAGTACAGGGGCCATGGCATTGGGCAACATGTGGACGAAGATGATTCGCAAATCGGAGGCGCCGAGAGCGCGCGAGGCCTTGATGAAGTCCAGCTGCTTCAACTTGAGGAATTCCGCCCTCACGAACCGGGCCACACCGGTCCAGCCCGTGAGCCCGATGACCACCATGATGTTGTAAATGCTCGGCGGCAGGAAAGCAATGATGGCAATCACCAGAAAGAAGGTGGGAATGGTGAGGATGATCTCGATGGCGCGGCTGATGACATGATCAATCCAGCCGCCAAAGTAACCGGCCAGAGCGCCCAGAAAGATCCCGATCACCAGAGCGATACCCACGGCCACGAAGCCGACGGAAAGAGAGATGCGGGCGCCGTGAACCATGCGGCTCAGAACATCGCGTCCGCTGTCGTCCGTCCCGAACCAGTGGTTCCTGTTGGGCGATGCCCAGCATTCAAGGAGATCGTGCTCGGTAGGCGAATAGGGAACCGGCGGCCACACGGCGAAGTCTCCGGGCTCACCCAGGCCCGTCTGGAGGACGAACCTCAGCCCCTTTCTCACATCTTTCCAGGACTGCGAATCGAGCCTTTCCACTTTGGAGAAGATGGGCGACATCCATTCTCCTCCGAGTCGAGCAACCAGAGGACGATCATTGGCCAGCAGCGGAGCCAGAATCGCAATGCCGAAAAGGAACAAGGTGAACCAGAGGCCCACGACGGCCATCCGCTTCCTGAGGAAGTGGCGCCAAACAGTTTGCCAGTAGGATTTCGTATCCTGATATTGTCCGTTAAAGTCCATATGCAGCCGATTGCTGTGATGCTTCCGCTCTCCGCCGAGGGTCGTCTGAGACTACTCCAGTTTGATTCGCGGGTCCAGGGCCGCGTAGAGGATATCCCCGAGCAGCAGACCGACCAGCGTGAGCAGGGCGGAAATGGTAGTGATGGCCATGATGACCGGGTAATCCCGGCTCAGGACGGCTTCAAAGGCCAGCTGGCCCATGCCGGGTATGGAAAAGATGCTCTCGATGATGACACTTCCCCCGAACATGGCGGGCAAAAGGAACGCCAGAAGAGTAATGATGGGAAGCAGAGCGTTGCGGAATGCGTGTTTGAAGATCACGACACGCTCGCTCAATCCTTTGGCCCTGGCCGTTCTCACGTAATCCTCCCGGATGACTTCGAGGAGGCTCGCCCGGGTGAGACGGGACAGGTAGGCCAAGCTGCCGTAAGTGAGGCAGATGACGGGCAGGACAAGATGCCACAACCGGTCCAGGAGCCGCGCTGAGAAGGACCAGGATTCCGATCCGATGGAGGATATCCCGTATATCGGAAACACGTCCCAGAAATCCCCGCCTCCCAGAAACATGATCAGAAGAACCGCGACCCAGAAACCGGGCAGCGAGTAAAGCAGGAAGAAGAAGAGCGTGAGCAGGCGATCGGCCGTGGAATCGCTGTGTGTAGCTGAGAAGACGCCGCAGGGAATGGCGATGAGGTAAACCAGCACGATGGAGATGATGTTGAGTTGAAGTGTCACCGGGAGCCGTTCGGCGATCTTGTCAATGACCTTCCGATGATCCTTGTAAGAGGTGCCGAAGTCGAACGTGAAGACCCGTTTCACCCATCTGAGATATTGGATGGGAAGCGGCTTGTCCAACCCGTACAATTCCTTGGTCTGCTCGATGATCTGTTTGGAGATCGCCGTCTCACCCACCTGGCCCTCGCCCGCCATTCGAAGCTTCAGAAAGGCCGGGTTGCCGGGTGCGAGCTGGATGATCATGAAAGTGATGATCGTAATGCCGAGAAGCGTCGGAATGATCTGGAGGAGCCGTTTGATCAGGTAGGCTTTCATTCTGGGTCTTGTCTCGGTCTTATCCGGTTGGAGGTTTCACCATCAGTGATTCAACCCCGCGAGCTCGCGGCCTCATCGCCTTTTGGGCAGTTCCCCGAACCAGCAGGATCGACATTCTAGCGTTTCCGCTCTGCCGGGTACAGTGGTTTTGAAAAGCGGGCGACCCGAGGATGCGAGGACGATGCCGGTATCGATGGATAAGGGTGTTGCCCAACGACCGGTTGGCTGCTATTTGCTTAAACCGGAGTCAATCGGTTGGCGTCCTTTCGAGTCAATCGGCCAAAATACTGGATTGCAGCCGGCGGAGAAGGTGAAATGACAGCGAATATTCGAACGTCTGAAGATGAATGGCTGGAGGGGCTCCCTCCCTCGGAACTGGGGCCGCGGCTGATGGAGCTGCCGGCTCGGAAGAGGCTGGGGACCATTCTTGGCAGAAAGGATGCGGAGTCGGTCGTGGCCGGCCTGGCAGATCAGGATTTTTATGTCACGGTAAAGGAGCTCGGTCCCCGGGATGCCCTGCCGCTGCTGGCCATGGGGACCATGGATCAGCTCAATCACGTGTTCGATATCGAATGGTGGAGGAAAGACGCAGTGCTTCCCGCACGCGCCCTCGATTGGCTCGAGCTGCTCAGTCGCGCGCGGGAGGACAAGGTGCTCTCGTGGCTCTACCAGGTGGATTTCGAGCTCCTCACCCTTCTTTTCAAACGCTGGATACGCGTCGTTCCGTTGCCTGAAGACGTGGACCTGCTGGAGGCCAGGGAAGAACTGCCCGTCCACACCATCGACGATCAGTTTTTTTGGGAGTGCCGCTATCCGCAGTACGAGCATCTGGTTCAGTCTTTGCTCCGCCTGCTTTTTGAGGCACACCAGGGTTTTTACCTCGAGCTCATGAATCACATTTTGTGGCTCCCGGACACGGAATGCGAAGAGGCAGCGTACCGATTCCACCGCGGCCGCCTCGAGGATCGAGGCGTGCCGGATTTCTATGATTCGCTGGCGATATACAGGACTCCAAGGCCTGAAGAGCTCAAACGGAGGCGGACCCTTGTGGAGGTCCCTACTGAAGGTTCGGTCCCGTCATTCGCACTGACCCTGGCTCCAGAGGGAGACCTCTTTCGCCGCTGCCTGGCGGAGTTGAGGGACTTCCGATTGCTGGACATGCTTCGTTTCGAGCTGGCGAGTCTCTCCAACAAGGTCCTGGTTGCCGACGAGCTGCCTGTCGACGAGCCACAGTCTCTGCAGGCAGCGGCCGGCAAGGCTGCGGCTTACGTGAACCTCGGCCTGATGCTGCGCAGCGGTGACGATCTGTCGGAGGCTGTGTCTTTGCTGAAAGACGTCTACCTGGAGGACCTCTTCCGTCTGGGACATTCGAAGGTGCTGAAGCTGCGCAGCGGCCTTCAAAGCATAGTCGGGGAGGGTTGGCTGGCTCGCTGGCCCCATGGCATCAACTGCCTCGATGCAGAGTGGCTCGAGTGGGCCGAAGGGATCCTGCAAAAGACGCCGCGAGTGTGGAGGCAGGCTCATGGAGGGCTGACCGGCAACAAGGAGGACTGTTTCAGGACCCTTGAGGATCTCTCCGAAGCCGAGCAGAGGACCCGGGTTCTGCTCGAAATGGGCAGACTTTTCGACGCCTTGTGGGAGCATGGGGCAGCACCGAACTGGTCTTTGCTCCCCGATGCCGTCATCTCACGCATGGAAGATGTCACGCTGAGCACGATGATCTGGACGGCGGCCGCCCAGTTCTTGCATCGAGGGGCGTGGAGATTGCTGCCCCTCGGCGTGATGGAATGGGACGCGTTGTGGAGTCGATTGCATCCTGCTGGAATGCACAGGGCCATTCATGATTGGGTCTCTTCCGTCCTGATAGAGGAGGATCAGGTGGTGCTGGCGGATCTCTACCTCGGTCCCGTGGAAGAGGAGTATGTTCTCCAGATGACTCCTTTTCTGCGCGAAAAAGGGTCAGTGCCTGATCCGCGCCTCATGAGATTTTTCCTCTTTGCGGATCAACCAACCATGACTTCGAGCTGATTGGCAAAGGCCGTTGATGGACCTTGACATCAGGGGTTCTGCACTTGATAATACTGACGTTTTTCCGACCGAAGCTTCATTCGGCGGCCACCTCGACACGATTCTTCCCAAATACGGCTTGGGAGGTGCCGGCGCGTCTCTCGTCTCAATCCGACCATTCATGCAACCAGGCTGTGGTGCTTTTTTTGCCGTGAATATCCAAGAAACTTGTATTCCAAGGGGGAGGGGAAATCATGAGCAAGAGGGTTTTGAAGAGCGGATGGGGAATGATGGGCATTGTTTTCTTGGTGGCCGTGGGTACGATGATGGGCTGCGATCGCAGTGAGCCACCCCCTCCACCAAAGACCAGTGCCCCGGCCGCAGCTCCTCAAACGGCGCAGCCTCAGGCGCCGGCGCCGGCTCCGTCTGCGACGCCTGCACCGGTTCCCGCACAGACTCAGCAGGGCCAGCTCCCTGGGACTTCGAGTCAGGCAATGCCCGTTCAGCCGCAACAGACCGCCCCAGCAGCACCTTCGCCACAGCCTGCGCCGGTTCCTGCACCCTCGCAGTCAACGGTTCAAGAGAATATCTCCCAGGTGCAGATCGGCATGTCTTCGCAGCAGGTTCTCGAGTTGCTGGGCAATCCGACGAAGATGAAACAGAAGCACCAGGAAGTGGAATGGGAATACTATACGCCCCAGGGGAAGTATGAGGTCGAGTTCCAGATGGATAAGGTCGTCAAGATTGAGCGGCACTAGGTCCGCAGGGCGCAGATGACTGCTCAGATCAGCTGGCTCCCAGGCTGGAGCTTGGGAACCAGCAACCGGTTAAGGACTTGCGCCCGGCGTCACAAGGGTCAAAGGTCCGGAGGATGGGTGCAATGGAGAAGGGCGAACGGGGCGGCGGGCCGAACAAATCGCTCGAGGACTCTGAGAGGTGTCCCGGATCAGAAGGTTTGGATGCAGATCAGTCGAGCGATGGGCACACCATGGCCAGAGCCGGGGCGATGGCGCGATTGAGCACACTGCAGAACGGCCCGTCGGCGGAATCTCCCGAAGCGAGGCAGGAAACGGTCATGGTCAAGGTCGAGGTCCAGGACACCCGGAAAGGGAGGGCTGGCCAGCCGACACTCGAGGTGGTGGCGGGGTCCGCCAATCGCAAGTTGATTCAGCTCGGCCAGGAGAAAATCAAGATCGGTCGCGTCAGCTACAACGACCTGGCCCTCCAGGACGGGAAAGTCTCCCGGACTCATGCAGCCGTCTATTTTGAGAAGGGGCACTATGTTATTGAAGACCTCAACTCGACCAACGGGGTCATGGTCGACGGCCAGCTGATCCACAAGGTGGTGCTGAAATCCGGCAGCCGCATCACCCTTGGGGATACCGTCCTGCTTTTTACCCAGCTCGAGCCCGAAATATCCCTGGATGATAAGATCGCGTTTTTGAACACGGCCGACCTCTTCAGCTGGCTGGACGATGAATCCAAGAGGCTTCTGGCAGAGAGCCTGGAAGTCCGTTTCTTCCCCGCAGAGACGATCGTGCTGCGGCAGCATACTCTGGTGGAGAGCATGTTTTTCCTCTACGCGGGCAGCATCCGGGTGGTGGAAATCAACGATGAAGGCGCCCAGAGGAAGATCGATCGGATCGAAGCGGGCGGCTTCTTCGGTGAGCGAGCCCTGCTGGCCGGGGAGGCCGGTCGATATTCCATGATCGCGAACACGGATGTGCATGTTCTGGAGCTGCAGCGAGGCCGTCTCAATGAGCTGCTTCAGAAGAGGCCGGAGCTCAACCAGGCGTTCTACCGCATGGTGCTGCAGAAGCTGAGCTCGGCCCGGGCGGAATCGGAAGCGGACGACCAGCGCAGGGACGAACTGCGGGCCCTGGCCAAATCGACCGACGTGGAAATCATCGGCGAGGACAAGAAGATCAAGGAGGCCAGGAAACGGATCGAAGCCTGCGCCGGGGGAGGAAAGCCGGTGTTGATCACCGGGCGGGCCGGGACCGGCAAGAGAACTTTCGCTCGGTATTATCACAAAATGGGACCGCACCCCGAGTACCCTTACGTGGAAATCTCGGTGTCGGAGTTTGACAAGGCCAAGGTCGGGGGGGCCATCTTCGGAGTTGAAACGGATCCCGATGCCACTCACATGAAGGGGCACGTGGGGTACCTTGAGATGATCGAGAACGGGACCCTGGCCATCGCCCATGTGGAGCAGCTGGACGCCCATCAACAGAGCAAGCTGGCGACCTATATCAAGCATGGCTGGTTTCACCGGGTCTACGGCCGCGACAGCGTGAAGTCCAACGCAAGGGTCCTCCTCCTGGGAACGGGGTCCGAAGCGGAGGTGATGGAGAAGCTCATCCCCGAGCTGCAGGAGTTGCTGAAGGACCAACTGATCTCACTGCCCACCCTGACGCAGCGCCTCAAGGACATTCCGCTCCTTGCCGACCACCATCTGAAGATCTTCGCACGCAAGAACGCCAAACAGATCAGCGGGCTTTCACGGGAGGCGACGGATAAGCTGGTCAGCTACAACTGGCCCGGAAATGTCAAGGAGTTGAAGAATGTTCTTCAGCGGGCTGCCATCGTCACCTCTGAAAACGTCATCATCCCCGGTGACCTCATCTTTGTGGCTCCCTCTGAGAAGGAGATCCACAAGCTCAACATCCTGCGGAACGACCGGATCAGGGACATCCTCCGACATCCCTGGATCCCGGGGGTGTTCGTCTGGTTCAATATCTTCATGGTAGTGGTCATGGCGGGTTTCACGCTGTTCGGTGGGTCCCGGCCGCTGGACGATCCCCTTCAGGAGTTTGGCAACAACCCCGGAATGCTCGTTACCTGGCTCATCTGGTTCCCCATCCTTCCCATTTCGGCCGTGCTGCTGGGGCGTATATGGTGCACGGTCTGCCCCATCGCCGGGGTCGGGGACCTGGTGAGCCGCATCAAGAAGCTCAACCTGCCGGCGCCTAAATTTCTCAAGCGGATGGACTTCTGGATGGTGGTGATCTCGTTCATCTTCCTGGATTACGTGGAGGAGTTCTTTGAGGTCGCTCACAAGCCTTGGGCAACCGGGGTTCTGCTGGTGATCATCATTGGAACGTCCGTGGTCTTTTGTGTGCTCTATGAGCGAAAGACCTTCTGCCGCTATCTGTGCCCGCTGGCCGGGATGCTGGGAGCCTATTCAACGCTCAGCATCCTCGAGGTCCGGGGCAACAAGAAGGTTTGCCAGACTCAGTGCGGGCAGCACCTTTGCTATAAGGGAACGGAGCATACGGACGGGTGTCCCATGTTTTCATACCCGGCGTCCCTCGCCACCAACACCGAATGCATGATGTGCCTCAACTGCCTGAAGAGCTGCGAAAACCGCGGCGTTCTGGTAAATGTCCGACCGCCGCTCCAGGAGCTGTGGCACCAGAGCCAGCCGCTGCTCAGTCTTTCTCTTTTCGGAGTCATGCTGGTGGGGCTCATGGCGAGGCACCAGTTCGATCATCTGCTGATCTGGAATACGTGGAAGGCGAACCTCACCTGGCCGGACCCAATGGTCCATACCCTCCTGTATCTTTCAGCGCTTGCTTTCGCCGTGGTGCCTTTCTTCCTGGTTTCGACCATTTCCGCCGCGGCCTCCCAGGAGAAGGTATCCGAGAACATGGCTCATTATGGATTGGCCTTCATTCCCCTGGCGGTGGCCGGTCATATCTCGCACGTGACCCATGAGCTTCTCAGCGAAGGGATTTACGAGCTTCTGCAATACGTGATCAAAGTGTACGATTCGCTCGTTGCAGGGATTGCCGTGGGCAGTCGGGAGGTGGTTATTTCACCTTTCATTCATCATTCGGTGGTGACCTTCATCAAGTTCCTGATCATCACGGGAGGGATGCTGGGCGCATTGGTGGCGCTGGTCATGATTGCCCGACGCTGGTCTGACAGGAGTGTCCTCGGCCGTGTAATGCCCCACCTGTTGCTGCTTCTCTTCTTCTGGTGTGTGTATCTTTTCATCTTCCTCAGCCCGACGGGGGAACCCCCTGCCACCGCCCACGAGACTCCTGCTGCGGGGGGGGCAGCACCAGCGGCGGTTGCTGGGAGAGAAAGCGAGGCGGTCAGCCCCCAGGCGCCAATCGCATCTCCTCCCATGGCGATGCAGGACACGAGGCCCATGTCGACGGGCGCGACCCCGTCAGCGCCGGCTGCCTCGGCTCCCGGTGCGTCCGTGCCGGAGTCCCGGCAGCAGGCCCGGACTCCTGTGGTCGGACCCGCATTTTCACTCGTGACTCCGGATCTCAAAGGAGCCATTTACGCTCGCCTCGACAGCGTGGGCGTTTCCAGCTGGCTCCAGTCCGCGAAGTCCATGTCCGCTGCCGGACAATATCAATTGAGGCTTCAAGGTCAGGTTACGGGAGCTCCCCGGGGGGCGACGGTTCGGGTGAGTCTGGAAGCGGCGACGATGACCCAGCAGTTTTCGTCCAAAGTCGACGCGGGCGGAAGGTTCTCCGGGGATATCCGCGTGGGAAGCGTGACTCAACGGATTCCTCTGGTGTTTGAGCTGATCGATCCCAAGGCGGGTACCGTTTTGGCCACGCACCGAGTGGTGATATACTGAATAGGGGCTGCTGGTTGCTCGTCGGTGTTGAGGGGCCAGGATGAACGTCCTCCATGCCCGGTTTGCCTCTGACCCGAAAGCTGCAATCTTGTTGAGCTCCCGGCCGGCTCTCAAGGACCCGCTGACGGGCGGCAGTGAATCACTCATATTTCAACCGTTTGCAGAGATGGGAAACCTATGCTTCACCCCAGCAATCTCGTCGGAAAACAGATCGACCAGTTCAGGCTTGACGAGTTCATCGCCAAGGGGGCCATGGGCATGGTCTTCAAGGCTTTCGACACCGTTCTCGTGAGAACGGTGGCCCTGAAGCTGATCTCCAAGCAGGTTGTGGACGACTTGACCGACGAAGAGGCAACCATGCGCGAGGAGGCTCGCAAACGGCTGATCCAGGAAGCCAAGGCAGCCGGTCGCCTGAGCCACCCCAATATTCTGACGATCTTCTCGTATGGTGAAACAGATGATTTCGAATACATCTGTATGGAATATCTCAGGGGGAAGACCCTCAACCAGGTGCTCTCCGAAAAGAAGGTGATCGAGACCGATCAGGCCATGGATATTCTCGAACAGATTCTGCTTGCCCTGGAGGCGGCCAACAAGGAGCAGATCGTTCATCGGGATATCAAGCCATCCAACATCATGATCACGGAAGACGGTCGAGTGAAGGTCATGGATTTCGGCATCGCCAAGCTGCCGTCGTTTTCCATGACCACGACGGGCACGGTTCTCGGCACACCTTATTACATGTCTCCGGAACAGATATCCGGACAAAAGGTTGACATCAGATCGGATATTTTTTCAGTGGGTGCCGTTCTGTATCAGATTGTGACGGGCGAGCGACCGTTTGAAGCGACCAACACAGCGACTCTTGCATACAAGATCGTTCAGGTGGATCCCATCCCCCCGGATGTTCTCAACGTCCACGTTCCACATCCGTTGGGCATAATCCTCAAGAAGGCCCTGGCCAAGAACCCCTCCGAAAGATATCAGAGTCCGATGGAGATGATGCAGGACCTCAAGGCAATCCGTGAGAAGAGAAGACCTCCGAGCCAGGAGGACGCAACCATCATGGCAAAAGACCTTGAGGCGGAAAGGACCGTCTTTGCCAAGGCCGGTGAAATGGACATGACGGTCCATGCGGAGTCCCCTGCGCATTCGGCGGGTGCTGAGGCCACGGTGGCCGGCGAAGTGTCGGCGCCCAAGGTTCGTGTGCTCGAATTTCCACGAGATCCGGGGGCGGAGGGCAAGAAAGCGCAGGCGGAGCATGCATCGAGGACTGAGGAAGAAGAGGTCGAAACGGCTCAGGAAGGGGGGGAATCGGGGCCAGGAGATGGGGATGGGGCGGAGTCTCCTCTTCCCGGAGGCGGACTCGTTCCGCTGGCAGGGCGGCCAGCCGAGGATTTCGGCAGGGCATCCGGGGGCCGACGGCATCGCATCGTTGGCATTCTGGCTGTTCTGATCATCGTGGCGGGTTTCTGGTACGTTGCATTCAACGCTTTCCGCGGGCTTAAGGATGCGGTCAAAGCTCCCGCTGAATCCCCCAAACCGTTACAGGAGGCCCAGACCCAGCTGCCGGCTGCCCCCCCGTCGCCCCAGCCCGAGACGGTGCGGCCGGAGACGACGCCTGCCCCCCAAGCGGCTGCAGAGCCCGAGGTCTCACCGCCTCAGCCTTCTGTGGAGCAGCTCATTGCTGAAGCCAAGAAGATTTGGCCGTCCGATCCCGCTGCAGCGCAGAAGACTTTGGAGAAGGCTGTGGCTCTCCAGCCGGAGCATTTCGAAGCGTCATTTCAGCTGGCTCGACTCCTGGCTTATCGGATGGATTATCGTGCGGCGATTCAGCAATATGAGAAGACGCTGCAAATCAACAAGCAGAACCCGGAAGTCTACTTCAATCTCGGTCATATTTATCTCAGCCAGGGCAATTTCGACGCGGCGGTGGAGAACCTCGAAGCCTGCTGGGCTTTGAAGCCGCCCTTCCAGGACGAGGTGCTCGCCAATCTGGGGATCGCCTATCTGAAGAAGAATCGCCCGGACCGGGCCAAAGACCTCTTCACGCAGGCTCTTGAGATCAACCCGGCCAATCAGGTTGCCAAAGGCTATCTCGCAACACTGGTCAAACCCGATCAAATAGGCGTTGCAGGCGTAACCGGGCAAGCTCCCCCGACACCAGTTCAAACGAGAGAAAGTGCTGAAGCCGTGGCACGGGTGGTCGCCCGGGCCAAGGATCTCTTCGAAAAGGATCCGGCTCAGGCGAGAACACTGCTGAACGAAGCGATTTCCGTGGCCCCCGACGATTTTGACGCGAATTTTCAGCTGGGGCGGCTGCTGACTTTTCAAAAGGATTATCCGGGCGCCATCGATCAATACGAGAAGGCCCTTCTCCGGAACTCGCAGGCTGCCGATGTTCACTTCAACCTGGGATATATTTACCTGGTATCCAAAGACTACGACAAAGCCATCCACTATTACGAATCATGTCTCGCGCTTTCACCTCCTTACCGCGATGAGGTGCTCACGAACCTCGGACTCTCCCATCTCAAGAAAGGGTATGACGACCGGGCCAGGGAGCTGTTTGAGGCGGCACTGGATGCCAATGCGAATAACGAGGTCGCGAGGGGATATCTCCGAAA
>CAZEOY010000032.1:10660-13029 GCA_964513835.1 uncultured Syntrophobacteraceae bacterium | reverse complement strand
GATCAATCTTACTTATTTTCGACCACTTTTGGTCTAGACTTTGGGGCTCACCTCATACCCAAAACAACGTCACAGCTCTCATCAGCGAGAAACCGCATGCCGGAGCTCCTCAGGAGGCTTTCCTGGGAATAATCACCGTTTCTTCATGGACAATCGTATCGGCAGCAAAACGAATGGCGGCTTGAATATGCTCTCGGCAACAAGCTGCGGGTATGCTTGCAATAGATCGGCCTCCGTCGCTATCTCGCTAACCCCCATGCACTGCCGGGCACAACGAACCATGAAAATGTCGCATAAAGTCGAGCCGTATTTTCATTTAAAGTGCAGCGCCACTCAAAAAAGTATCCGTTTTCGCCTCGTCATGCCGGCGGGCCCTAAGCCGGCATCCAGGCTTTTCTATGGATTCCGGCTTGAAAACTGCCGGAATGACGACACAAATGTTGGACACTCTATTGTGCTGGCCTGTACTTAAGGGCAGTGACCCAAGGGCAGTAACCCAAGGGCAGTAACCCAAGGGCAGTAACCCAAGGGCAGTAACGAGTGACGAGTGACGAGTGAATAGTCATAACCTTCAACCGCTCAAAAGCAGTGACCAGTGACAAGTGATTAGTAACGAGTAAGGGGCAAGGCGAAGGTCCCCTCTCAGCGTTGAGTGTCAGTTTCCAGCGGCGTTGCGGATCCAGTTAAGAAGCGCGTCCAGGTTGGCGGCTTCGAGGACCTTTTCGGTGAGCTCCTCAAGCTTTGCCGCATCGAGGCGCTCAAGGTAAGACCGGACGGAGGGCTCGCTCGCTCCGAATCGCTTGGCGATCAGGCGGGCCGCAATGCGGCGTGAAGCCTGCTCTTTCCCTTCCTGGAGACCCAGCTCTTTTCCTTCATCAATCAGCTGTTGATAGGTCGACATGACCATCTCCTGTATTATGGGGGGCATCGACTCCGCTGCAAGCTTCAGGAGCTCTTCCTTCGGGAGATCGTGCACTTTCAATATATACCGAAAGATGATCTCAAAATAGCGGGAAAACCCGGGCGCATGGATCAATTCGTGAAGCGTCGTGAAGGCGTGTGCGAGTCGGTCTCGAAAGTCCGGTCGCCCGTGGGAAGCCAGGATGTCTCCAAGGATCCTCACCAGCGCATTTCCCGCAAGCTCGGCCACCTGCGGTCCGCTCAAATCGAACAGGCAGCAGGCAAACTGCGGTGTGTAGAGCGAAAACGCTTCATCCGGCGCCGAAACCAGCGACCGAAAGTCGTTGGGTCCCTGCCAGCCTGCCGGTCCATGAAACAAGACCATGGGAATGATCACAGGCAGCTTTTCGGAAAGACCCTGCTCGCGGAGGTGGCGCTTCCACACGCGCACCATGTAGGAAAGGAGCCGAAGCATCATCAAGGCATCGGGGCTGCTCTGGTGCTCGAACAGCACATACACGTACCCGGCCCCGTCAGCCACCCGGAGGGAAAAGAGAAGGTCCGCTTCGGACTGAGCAAATTGAGAGTCGATGAAAGAGGTCTGTACTACCTCCAGGGAGTCGAGGTCCAAATGCTTCAAGGCCGCTTCAGGGAGGTTGTGCTCGAGAAAGCTGACGGCGTTTTCCCGCTCCCCAAGCAGCTGCTTGAAAAGCTTGTCGTGAGGTTGGAAGACTTCGGGACTCTCAGCCATAGGGGCAGTGAACCAAGGGCAGTGACTCAAAAGCAGTGACGAGTGACTCAAAAGCAGTGACGAGTAAATAGCGAACCATTTGCTCTCCCATGAGAATCTACTCGGGGGTCATGCCACTTCAAATAACATCTGCTTAAGGTTGGCTTGCGGAACCCGTTGCCTCACGTTGAGGATTTCAATTCCAACAACTTGATTGTCCTCGTTGAAGTCGAGAACGATCCCTGGCTGAACCTCCTGAGACTCTATGATCTTTGACTCGTCCAAACGCATATACACGGCATCAGCCTTCTCATCAAAGTGCACTCTCATAGCTTGTCCTTCTGAGTCCGGTCAAAATAAACCGTCACAATTCTGCGCGGTTCCACCGCCTCATTGTAAACCACGCGCAATACCCGGTCACCATACTCAGAGATGCGGCCCAACGCATGGGTCAACGTGGAATCGTTTGGATCGGCCTCCGTTCTCTGGGGGCAGGTCACGACACGCTCAACCCATTCCAGCAAAATTCCTCGCTCAGATGCGACATGCCGAGCATGAGCTGTCAATGAAAAGGGAAAGTCAGCAGACATCATAATGAAAGCCAAAGACAGTGACCCAAGGGCAGTGACCAGTAACGAGTAACGAGTGACGAGTGAATAGTCAAAACCTTCAACCGCCTAAGGGCAGTGACCCAAGGGCAGTGACCAGTAACGAGTAACGAGTGACGAGTGAATAGTCA
>CAZEOY010000032.1:9062-10560 GCA_964513835.1 uncultured Syntrophobacteraceae bacterium | reverse complement strand
GAATAGTCAAAACCTTCAACCGCCTAAGGGCAGTGACCCAAGGGCAGTGACCAGTGACGAGTAACGAGTGACGAGTGAATAGTCAAAACCTTCAACCACCCAAGGGCAGTAACCCAAGGGCAGTGACGAGTAACGAGTGACGAGTGAATAGTCAAAACCTTCAACCGCCTAAGGGCAGTGACCCAAGGGCAGTGACGAGCGACGAGCCGGAAAAAAGCCCAAAACAGTCCTTAGGGCGTGGGGCTCCGGCCTGAGGCCCGGTGATCGGTGGCGCTGAATCCCGTAGAGAATTGAAGTCCGCGCTCCCCTGCCCGCTGTTGGTCAGTAAAACCGCAGAGGCACCACGGAAGCCATGGCCTCGTAGTCCCTATCGTCATGCAGGAGCAGCAAATGATGCTCGATGGCCGTCTGGGCGATCATGCAGTCGATCGTACTTCGAACGTTTATCCCGCTCCTACGGCAAAGGAAGTAGATCCGCGCGGCTTGAGCGAATGAGTCAATGGGATCCACGGGTTGATAGAACCTCTGAGTGGAAAGGTACTTAAGAAGCGTGTCGTATTCACTTTCCGATCTTGCCCCCTGAAGAACCTCCTGGAAAATCAAAGGACTGATTCCAAAAGGGACGTGCTCCTTCAAGACGCTCTTCAGCCTGCCTGCTGCAAGGGTTTCGACACCCTTGAGAAAGGCAATCAGTACAGAGGTGTCCACAAGGATCATTCTTCCGCTCTCAGGGCCTTGTAATCGTAGCCCTCCGAAAACTCGACCTTCCCTTCAAGATCCAGAAGATTCAAACGGCGCCGCTGCTCCACGTACTCCCTCAGCACATTGTGGATCAACTCCCTCTTGCTCTTGGCGCCGCTGTACCTCAACGCCTCCTCCACAAGCTCATCATCCAGGACAATGTTGGTTCTCATTGTTTACACCTCTGCATACACAAACCAATACCCCCGAGGAGGTGAAAAGTCAACGGAAGCCGTTAAGGGCAGTGACCAGTGACCAGTAACGAGTGACCAGTAACGAGTGACGAGTAACGAGTGACGAGTAACGAGTGACGAGTGACCCAAAAGCAGTGACCAGTGACCCTTATTAAATCCTTGAAGCATTCACGGCAGGGATGAGTCACTTGAGGGAGCGCTGGAGGCCGATAATCATTTTGGACAGTTCATCGAGTTCCTCAATGACAGGGGTCGACTGCTCGGAGGACAGGAAGCCGAGGTCCCTGGCGATGAGCACCTGCGTTTCCAGCTCCGCGACGCTGCCTTGGGCGATGAACAGAAAATGGATGAATTCCTTGCGGCTGCTTCTTGCCGCGCCTTCTGCAATATTGCTCGGGATCGAGACCGCCGCGCCTCGCATCTGAGCAGCCAACGCGTATTTCTCCTCGGCGGGAAAAGCAGCGGTCAGCTCGTAGATCTTCCTGACCAGCGCAAGTGCCCGCTGCCAAACAACAAGCCGGTGGTGCGGCTTGCGCCTCTCCTCCCCTTTCATGTCCCACTCG
>CAZEOY010000032.1:3138-8962 GCA_964513835.1 uncultured Syntrophobacteraceae bacterium | reverse complement strand
TCACTGCCCTTAACCCACTCGTCACTCGTTACTCGTCACTCGTCACTGCCCTTAACCCACTCGTCACTCGTTACTCGTCACTCGTCACTGCCCTTAAGTCACTCGTCACTGCCCTTAAGTTACTCGTTACTGCCCACTGCTACTCGTGGTGGTTGGGCACGGGGAAGCCTTCGGCAATGCAGAGGGCGTCCCGCTGGGCTTCCTGCAGATCGTGCCGGACCATTTCCCGAACCATCTCGTGGAAACCCACGGTGGGCGCCCAGCCCAGTTTCTCCCGGGCCCTGGATGGGTCGCCGAGGAGGGTCTCCACCTCGGTGGGGCGGAAATAGCGGGGATCCACGGCCACGACGGTGCGTCCGTTGGCTTTGTGGACGCCCGTCTCCTCCACGCCGCTCCCGCGCCACTCGATTTCCATGCCGAGCTCCCGGGCGGCGACTTCCACGAATTCCCGGACCGAGTGCTGCTCCCCCGTTGCGATGACGAAGTCTTCGGGCTGGTCCTGTTGCAGCATGAGCCACTGCATGCGGACGAAGTCCCGCGCGTGGCCCCAGTCCCGGAGGGCGTTCAGGTTCCCGAGGTACAGGCAGTCCTGGAGCCCCAGGTGAATCCGGGCGAGGGCGCGCGTGATCTTGCGGGTGACGAAGGTCTCGCCGCGCAGCGGGGACTCGTGGTTGAAAAGAATCCCGTTGCAGGCATACATCCCGTACGCCTCCCGGTAGTTCACCGTGATCCAGTACCCGTACAGCTTTGCGCACGCATACGGGGACCGCGGGTAAAAGGGGGTCGTCTCCCGCTGGGGCACCTCCTGCACCAGCCCGTAGAGCTCGGATGTGGACGCCTGGTAAAACCGCGTCTTCTTCTCGAGCCCCAGTATCCGGATGGCCTCGAGAAGCCGGAGGGGCCCGAGGGCGTCGGCGTTGGCCGTATACTCGGGGCTTTCGAAGGAAACCTTCACGTGGCTCTGGGCGGCCAGGTTATAGATCTCGTCGGGCTGCACCTGCTGGACGATCCGGATGAGATTCGTCGCATCCGTGAGGTCCCCGTAGTGCAGAACGAACCTCTGGTCGTCCACGTGGGGGTCCTGGTAGAGGTGATCCACCCGCTGGGTGTTGAAAAGGGAAGCGCGGCGCTTGATGCCGTGAACCACGTAACCCTTCTCCAGCAGAAACTCGGCAAGGTAGGCTCCGTCCTGGCCGGTGATGCCGGTGATGAGAGCCACTTTCGGTGCGGTCATTCCATCACTCCTGAGTATTCCTGTCAGCAGGGAGGTCCGCTCGGGCCAGGTAGTCCCGGTAGGCCAGCCTCAACCCCTCCTCGAGCCCGATGGCGGGCTCCCAGCCGAGCTCCCGCATGCGGCTTGCGTCCAGGAGCTTGCGGGGCGTCCCATCGGGTTTGTCCGCATCCCACTCGACCGGCTCCCGGCATCCCACCACGCGAGCGATCTTTTCGGCCAGCTCGCGAATGGTCAGGTCGCGGCCACAGCCGATGTTGAACAGGGAGCGGGCCGCCCGGGCCGAATCGCCCCCCGGCTCCCGCTCGGATCTCTTGTCAAAAAGCGCGCCAAGGCGCTCCATGAGGAACACGCAGGCCCATCCCACGTCGTCGGCGTAGAGGAATTCGCGGAGCGCGCCTCCCGTCCCCCAGAGCCGAACCGCAGGCCTGACGCTCTCCCAGCCGTCCGGGAGCTCCCGCAGCCATGGGGGCGGCCCGTGACCGTGAGCCCGGGCGATGGCGACGAGGGAAGCCAAGATGTCCCGGGGGATGCCGCCATAGAACCGCTCGTCTGCGGAGACCGCGTCCCACTTCCCCTGCGAGGCCATGCGGGCCAGGTGGAACTTCCGGATCAGCGCCGGGAGCACGTGGGATTTCTCGAGATCGTAACGGTCGTTGGGCCCGTAAAGGTTCGTCGGCATGACGCTCAGAAAGCGAGTACCGTACTGGCGGTTGAACGCCTCGCAGAGCTCGATCCCGGCGATCTTGGCCACGGCGTACGGTTCGTTCGTGGGCTCGAGAGGCCCCGTCAAAAGATACTCCTCCCTGAGCGGCTGAGGCGCAAGCTTCGGGTAGATGCAGGAGCTCCCGAGGAAGATCAGACCCTTGACCCCGTTTCGCCAGGCTGCATGGATGACGTTGTTCTGGATGTTCAGGTTCCTCAGGAGGAAATCCACGGGGTACGTGTCGTTGGCATGGATGCCCCCCACTTTCGCCGCGGCAAGGAACACGAACTCCGGGCGCTCCTCGGCAAAGAAGGCGTCCACCGCAGGACGGTCTTCAAGATCCAGCTCGGCATGGGTCCGGGTCACGAGGCTCTCATACCCGCTCCGCTCGAGGCAGCGCATGATGGCGGACCCCACGAGGCCGCGATGGCCGGCGACGTAAATCTTTGAAAGGCGGGTCATAGGTGATGGGTGATGGGTGATGGGTGAAAGGTTATGGGTTATGGGGCATGGGCAAAACAGGACGAAGCATGAGCGGGAAATCGTGCTGGGGAACCAGGGCGCTGCGGAAGGCAAGGAAAGGGTTCCAGGATTGTCACCCCTTACCTCTCTCCCGGCGACGATACAGCTCCGCCAACTCGGTTCCATCCGGTCTGGGGAATCGGTCGGTCCGCTGAAGGGATTTCGGGCAGGATTCCATGGGGTCCCCTGCCGTCGCCAAACTCTCGCCACTACTGTAAGGGATCCCGGTTACAGGCCTGTTACACCCGTGTGTCGATTTGCAGGCCCATGCACGCCGTCGCATCCAGCCGAATCGGCATGGCAGCGGCACAACCGGGGCCGGCTCAGAATCATGAGCTGCGGGGTCCCCTGTTCAACTCATTATGTTTCGCACAGAAACGCACCATAGTAAATGCTCTTCAAGTCTGCAACGGAGATTTTGACATCAGAAAATGGGGTATACTCTATACTCAATTTATATAATTTTCTGTTGTATTTTGATAAATTATCATGGATTGCCTCTTGGGTGCATGGCGTGAGCTTTCTACAGCGTGTGGACCGGGTCGCGGTCCACGGCCAGGCTGACCTTCCGGACGGCGGGGTCCGCCCTGGCCCGTGAGAGGACCTCCCGGGCAAAGTGCTGGAGGTCCTGGCTGGACCAGGTCTTGGCCAGGACGTGGAAACGGTGGCGGTTGCTGAGCTTCTGGAGCGGCGCGGGCGACGGGCCCAGGACCAGGATGGGGCGGCCTCGGGGCTTCAGGATGTCGTCCGCCGCCTCCCTGCAGAGGGTGGCGAACCGGTGGGCGGCCTGCTGCGCCCGGGGCTCGGAGGCGTCCGTCAGCAGGAACCGGATGAGCCGGGTAAATGGCGGGTACTGGAGGCTGCGCCGTTTTTCGAGCTCGGTCTCGCAAAAGGTGGTGTAGTCCCCCCGGAGGGCGGCCTCGATGGCATAGTGGGTCGGGTTGTAGGTCTGGAGCAGAACGAGGCCCGGCGTCTCGCCGCGGCCGGCTCGCCCCGAGACCTGCATGAGGAGCTGCACCGTCGTTTCGGCCGAACGGTAGTCGGGGATCTGGAGCCCCGTGTCCCCGTTCACGATGCCGACGAGGGTCAGGTTCGGGAAGTCGTGGCCCTTGGCGATCATCTGGGTTCCGATGAGAATCCTGGCTCGGGCCTGCCGGATGATGTTGAGGTGCTCGGTCACGCGCGACGACTGCTTCACCGTGTCCCGGTCGATGCGGACAATGGGTTCTCCGGGCAGGAGCTTCCGGACCTCCTCCTCCACCCGCTCGGTGCCGAATCCGTGCCGGATGAGGGCGGCGTGGTCGCACGCCGGGCACTGCCCGGGGACGGCCTGCTGCCAGCCGCAGTAGTGGCAGCGTAGATGATCCTGGGACTGGTGGTAGGTGAGGCTCACGCTGCAATGCGGGCACTCGATCACCTCGCCGCAGACGTTGCAGAGTAAAAAGCTCGAAAAGCCGCGCCGGTTCAGGAAGAGGAGCACCTGGCTTCCGGCCTGGACGGTCTGGAGGATCGCTTCCTGCAGCGGTTTGGAAAGGATTCGACATCCCTTTCGTTCCGCGCGCATGTCCACCACCCGGACCTCGGGCAGCGGCCGGTCGTGGATGCGCCGGGGGAGCGCAAGCAGCGCGTGTCGCCCCTGCCGGACATTGTGCACGGACTGGAGGGACGGTGTTGCGGAGCCCAGGACAATGGGAATCCCCAGGAGCCGAGCCCTCATGATGGCGGTGTCCCGCCCGTGATAGCGCAGGTGGTCGTCCTGTTTGAGCGATGCGTCGTGCTCCTCGTCCACGATGATGAGCCCCAGGTTCGAAACGGGCATGAAGACGGCCGAGCGGACCCCCAGGAGAACCGGCCGGTTGCCCGTGTTGAGCTCCTTCCACTGGTCGTAGCGGACGCTGCCCCCAAGGCCGCTGTGGTAGACGGCGAGAGACGGGCCGAAGCGCCTTCGGAACTGGGCTTCGAGCTGCGTGCTGAGGGCGATTTCCGGGACGATGACGAGGGCCCCCTTCCGGAGCGCAAGGGCGCCCTGAACCAGGTGGAGGTAGACCTCGGTCTTGCCGCTGCCCGTGACTCCCTGGAGGACGAAGGGCTTGAATTCCGGGGTTGCGAGGAAGGGGGCAACGGCGTCGCAGACGGCCTTCTGGTCTTCCGTGAGCTCATGGGGGAGGGAATGCTCCAGTTCCTGGGCAAAATGGGATTCACGGACCTCCTCCCGGGATTCGATGCGAAGGATGCCGGCGGCGCCGAGCTTGCGGAGCCAGTAGTCCGCGTTGGCCACGGCGGAGCGGGCGACGGAGAGGGGAACGGCGCCCCGGGAGCTCGCCAGGAGACCCACCAGCTCCCTGGCTTTGGGGTTCCCGGCCAGCTTTTCGGGAAGGGCCGGGGAGATGAGCTCGACGGTCTTGACCACCCTGGGGGCCGGCGTCGCGTCCGGCCAATGGAAGGTGCGGACCAGGAGCCCTTCGCGCTCCAGCTGCTTCAGGAGCGTTTCGGGCTTCGGGTAGGCGGGGAGGCGGCTTCTGACGTCTTCGAGACCCACCGGCTGGGAATGGGCGAGGAGCCTGAGAAGGTCCGATGCATCCGAGACCCGGGCGGCCTCCTCCCCTGCGGGCGTGAGGCCGTAAGTGACGACGGGCTCGGACACCACCTGGGAGGGGAGGGCGGTCTTGAACACCTCGCCTACGGGGTAAAAGTAGTAATCCGACATCCACCGGCAGAGGTTCAGAAGGTCAGCGGGCATCACGGGCCGCTCGTCGAGGATCGAGACGACCGGGCGCAGCGGCGGGCGGGAGGCGGCTTCAGGACCGGGTTCGGAAATTGACAGGATGAGTCCCATGACCTCCCGGCGCCCGAGCGGCGCAATGACGCGGGCTCCCGGCTCGGCAGAGGGCTGGAGGGATGATGGGATGAGGTAGTGCAGCGGTTTGTCCAGGGGAGTGAACACCGCGATTTCGGCAACGAGAGGCTCCACAACCATGGGTCCGGATAAAGCAGGTGATGGGTAATGGGTAATGGGTAATGGGTAATGGGTAATGGGTGATGGGTGATGGGTGATGGGTGATGGGGAAGAGATTCGGGGCGTGGGTGATGGGGAAGGATTCGTTCACGGACTTGGTGAATATCTCAAAACCCCGTCATTCCGTCGCTCCTTACCCATCCCCCATGACCTGTCGCCCACCACCTATAGCCCCCGATTATACATATCTTCGGAGCGCACGATGTCGTCCTCTCCCAGGTAGCTTCCGGACTGGACTTCGATGATCTCCAGGGGGATCTTGCCCGGGTTTTCCAGGCGATGCTCCATTCCCAGCGGGATGTAGGTGGATTCGTCCTCCTTGAGAAGGAACTGCTCCTGACCGCGCGTG
>CAZEOY010000032.1:0-3128 GCA_964513835.1 uncultured Syntrophobacteraceae bacterium | reverse complement strand
GACCCAGTGCTCCGCCCGGTGATGGTGCTTCTGGTGGGAGAGCTTGGCCCCGGGCTTCACCGTCAACCGCTTCACCTGGAAGCGGGGGCCCCTGTTGAGCGACTCGAAAGCCCCCCAGGGCCGGTAATTCTTCAGGTGGTTCGCGGCCTCCTCCCGTTTCTGCTCCTTGAGGCGGTTCACGATCTTTTTCACATCCTGCGACCGGTCCCGTGACGCAATGAGAATGGAATCCGCCGTCTCGACGATGACGAGGTTTTCAACCCCGATGGCCGCGATGAGCCGGTTGGCCGCGTGGATGTAGCACCCCTTGACGTCCTCCGTCAGGACATCCCCGATGCAGGCATTGGCCTTGGCATCCAGGATCGAGCTCTTCCACAGGGCCTCCCACGAGCCCAGATCGCTCCACCCGGCATCCAGGGGTACGACGACGCCCTGCCGGGTCTTTTCCATGACGGCGTAATCCAGCGAGTCCGAAGGGGAGGATTCGAAGGACCCAAGGTCCAGTCGAAAGAAATCCAGGTCCGAAACGCCGCGAGTCAAGGCCTCGCGAGCCGACTTCACGATGGCCGGAGACAGCTTCTCCAGCTCCTCCAGGATCCGGGACGCCCGGAAGGCGAACATGCCGCTGTTCCACAGGTATTTTCCGGACTCGACGTACTCCTCGGCCTTGCCCTGGTCGGGCTTTTCCACGAACCGGCTGATGAGAGCCGCCCCGTAGGGCGCCCCCTCCCGCTCGATCACGACCCCCTTCTCGATATATCCATATCCCGTCTCCGGTGCGTCCGGAACGATGCCGAAGGTGACCAGGTAGCCCTGCTCGGCCAGATCGACGCCGCATCGCAGGGCCTCCTGGAACGGCTCGACCTGCTCGATGTGATGGTCGGCGGGGAGAACGAGCAGGATGGGGTCGGCGCCGTCCTCGAGGGCTTTGAATGCCGCCACCGCCACGGCAGGGGCCGTGTTGCGGCCCACGGGCTCGAGGATAATGGATGCGGGGGTCACCTGGATTTCCCGCAGCTGCTCGGCAATGAGGAACCGGTACTTTTCATTGGTCAGGACGAGGGGCTCCCCGACTTCCGCCATCCCGCTGATGCGCAGCAGCGTGTTCTGCAGCATGGTGAGATTGCTGGTGAGGGGGAGGAGCTGCTTGGGATACCCGTCCCGGGAAAGAGGCCAAAGACGGGTGCCGGACCCGCCTGCAAGAATGACTGGAGCGATCATATTCATCCTGGTCCTGGTTCGACTCTAGGTCAGTGAAGTTGTGGCGGAAGCATCCGTTTACGATCCGCGGAATGAATCTTTACTACTCCACGCTCACGGACTCTGTAAAGAGCGTTTTGCGGGAGACGAGTGCATGATCCGAACACGAATGGTCCAGATTTATACCGTAATAACCAAATGAAATTTTCCACGTTCTCAGGCTGTGGCAAAGGAATCGGCAGGTTCAGGGTGAAACTGTAAGTTGAAAGTGACAGGAAATGGCAATACTCTTTGTGGGCTCCCAAAACATTCAGGGGATGTAAGAACGATTTTTTTGGGGGCGTTGGTGCTGAGGTTTGGAGATATGCCTGGGTTGATTTTCATAACGGGAAGATGATGAAAACGAGAGACGACCCCGCTGTGATCGAACCGCGGAGGGGAGCGCGTGAGAAAACGCTTCCGCCGGACTGCGTGCTGGTTTTCACGCCGCAGGACAAAGAGCTGATCCATCAGTGCTTCGAGAACCTCCCCGAGTCGACTCACCGAGTCTTCCTGGTGGAGGTGGCGACGGGGCGATGGAACGGTTTGGAGGTCGCCATGGCCGGCCCCATGATGGGGGCCCCCCAGGCGGCGCTCACCCTGGATAAGCTCATTGCGCTCGGCGTGCGGCGGGTGATCGCCCTCGGCTGGTGCGGGTCGCTGCAGGCCGGGGTGCGGATCGGGGATGTGGTGCTGCCCGTCGGGGCCCTTTCGGAGGAGGGGACGTCGGCCCATTACCCCCTGGGGGACGGTGGCGAGCCCGGGCCTTCGGAGAAGCTGGTGCGTGCGCTGGCGGATGTTCTGGAAGGATGCGGGGCGGCCGGCGGGAAGGATGCGGGAGAAGGGACAGAGGGGACCAAAGAGAGTAAAGGGGCGGGGGCCGGGACCGGCCGTGGGTTGAGGGTGCACCGGGGGAGGGTGTGGAGCATCGACGCGCCTTACCGGGAAACGGTCCGCAAGGTGCTCCGCTACCAGCAGGAGGGGATCCTGGGCGTGGATATGGAGACCTCGGCGCTCTTCACCGTGGCCCGTTATCGGTCCATCGACCTGGCCTGTGTGCTGGTGGTTTCGGACGATCTCTCGACGCTTCGCTGGGTGCACGGCTTCAAGGACCCGAGGTTTCTCGACACCCGGAAACGGGCGGTCCGGGGTGTTCTGAAGGCTTTGGAGGGGGTGGGTGGAAATGACAGGTGAAGGGGACATTCGCTCGCGAATGGAGGATCTCAAGCAGAAGATTCGGCACCACAACTACCGCTACTATGCCCTCGACGACCCCGAGGTGAGCGATGCCGAATACGACCTCCTCATGAGAGAGCTCGCGGCCCTCGAGGCGGCTCATCCCGAGCTGCTGACGCCGGATTCCCCGACGCAGCGGGTCGGCTTTCCTCCCCTCGAAAAGTTCCAGCCCTTCGAGCACACGGTTCCCATGCTGAGCCTCGAGAACGCCATGACGGAGGGCGAGGTGCTGGAGTTCGACGGGCGGGTCCGGAAGCTGCTCGGCTTTTCGGGAGAGGTTCCCTACGTGGCCGAGCCCAAAATGGACGGGCTCGCCATCGAGGTCCTCTATCGCGAAGGAGAGCTCTTTCGGGCCGGAACCCGCGGGGACGGCTATTCGGGAGAGGACGTGACCCCCAACGTCAAGACCATTCGGGCCATTCCCTGGAGACTGGTCCGGCCGGAGGACGGCTCACCCCTCCCGACGTTTCTGGCCGTCCGCGGCGAGGTCTACATGGACAAGAAGGATTTCGCGGCGCTCAACGCCCGAAGGGAGGAGGCGGGGGAGCCGAGCTTCGCCAATCCGCGCAATGCCGCCGCGGGCTCCATCCGGCAGCTGGATTCGACCATCACGGCCGGGCGGCCTCTCAAGGCCTTTTTCTACGGGGTGGGCA
>CAZEOY010000031.1:0-13094 GCA_964513835.1 uncultured Syntrophobacteraceae bacterium | reverse complement strand
GGGATGCTCGGTGGACGATCTGATGCGTGATGCGGGCAGACGAGGAGCCATCGACCCGACCCGCTATGTGAGCGATAAAGCCGGGATTCCGACCATCACGGACATCCTCCAGGAGCTGGCCAAGCCCGGCCGCGACCCCCGCCCGGCTTTCGAATCCTTTTCGTTCGCAGAGGGCGTCGAGAAGGTGGAGGATCTCGAGCCCGGCATGCGCCTGCCGGGAATCGTGACCAACGTCACGGCCTTCGGAGCGTTTGTGGATGTGGGCGTCCACCGCGATGGACTCGTGCATGTGAGCGAGCTTTCGGACACCTTCGTGAAGGACCCCCGGCAAGTGGTCCATGTCCACCAGCGGGTCACCGTAACCGTCGTGGAAGTGGATAGGGAGCGGAATCGCATCGCACTTTCCATGCGGTCGGCACCGGTTTCGAAAGGAGAGCCGACTCGCGCCCTCTCCGGCCACCCGGCCAGGAAGCAGCCCGAAAAGAAGCCGCGCACGAAGGCCAAGGAGGCCTTCCATAACCCCTTCGAGGCAGCCTTCAAGAAGCATTGACTGAAGCGGTCGTTCATGAGTCGGCAGGATTCCTGAGCACACAAGATCACTGATCGGCAGAGGATTTCATCGATTGGCCGTGAACAACGGGTACACCTACCGCGAAAAAATCGACGGCCGCTGGGCCGGCTTCACGGTCCTGGAATACATGAGCCGGAATTACCGTCATTCCTCTCGGGGTGAATGGCTTCGACGCCTGGAGGATGGCGAGATCCACGTCGACGGCGTGGCGCTGGATTACGATGCCCTTCTGAGGCCGGGCCAGCAGCTGGCCTGGCATCGTCCTCCGTGGGAAGAGCCCGGGGCGCCGCTCGACTACGCTGTCCTGTACCTGGACCAGGATCTGCTGGTGGTGGCCAAGCCCAGCGGACTGCCGACAATCCCGGGTGGCGGATTTCTGCAGCACACGCTCATGCACCGGGTGCGGCTGGCATTCCCAGAAGCCACGCCGGTCCATCGGCTGGGACGGGCCACATCGGGGCTCCTGGTCTTCGCCCGGTCCGCTCGGGCCCGTTCCAGTCTGGCGTGTGCCATGCGCGGGAGGGAGGTGACCAAGATCTACCGTGCCTTGGCTACCGGTACTCCCGCTCGGGATTGTTTCACGATTGAAACTCCCATCGGACCGGTTGCCCACCCGACTTTGGGCAGCGTTCACGCGGCGTCTCCGAGTGGAAAGCCGGCCTTCAGCCGGGTCCGTCTGTTGGAGCGGCGGAAGGAATGCTCGCTTCTGGAAGTGGAGATCGCAACCGGACGTCCTCACCAGATTCGTATTCATCTCGCCGCCGCAGGCCATCCTCTGGTGGGCGATCCTCTCTACGCTTCCGGTGGAGGGATCCATCGGGATGGAGCCGGTCTGCCCGGCGATTCGGGCTATCGGCTCCATGCCCAGCGCCTTCGCTTGCGCCATCCGGCGACAAATTCTGTCCTCGACCTCAGTTGCAGGCCGCCTCCGGCGCTGCGGCGGGAATCAGGAGGGTGAGTCCTGTCTGCAGGCGGGCTGAGAGGGGCATCACTCGGATTCAGGATACGACTTCCTTCAGCAGATCAGATTTCGGGACTGTTCCAGGAGGCGGGTCATATCCAGGGCGGGTATGGGAGGACTGAAATAATAGCCCTGCAGAGCGTCACAGCCGTTAACCTTCAGGAATTCGACTTCTTCATGAGCCTCCACCCCTTCGGCGATCACTGAAAAATTGAGGCTCTTGGCCATGGCCAGGATGGCTCTTGCGATGGCCTGGCTGTCGGGCTGCAGATGGACGTCTTTGACGAAGGTTCTGTCGATCTTGAGGACGTCGAGAGGAAAGCGTTTGAGATAACTCAGGGAAGAATATCCGGTTCCGAAATCGTCGATGGAGATCTTCACGCCGATGTCTTTGAGCTCGTTCAGAATGCGGACGGTGGAGTCCGCTTTGTTCATGGCCGTGCCTTCAGTGATTTCCAGCTCGAGGAGGGATGGGTCCAGCGCCGATTTGACCAGGCATCTCCGAACGACCTCGATGAGATTCTTTTGACGAAACTGGCGAGCTGAGAGATTCACGGCCATCCGAATGGAATCGAAGCCTGCCTTCTGCCAGATTTTGTTCTGCAGGCATGCAACCCCCAGAACCCATTCGCCGATGGGGATGATGAGACCGGTCCGTTCAGCGATGGGAATGAACTGAATGGGCGAAATGACTCCCCATTCAGGATGCTCCCAGCGCAGCAGTGCTTCGACCCCGATGATGCGTCCGGTTCGGATATCCACCTGGGGCTGGTAGACGAGAAAAAGCTCCCCGGCCCCCAGTGCTTTTCGCAGGGAGCTTTCGATGCTCAGCTCCCTCAGCGCCTCCGCATTTTCGGACGGTGCGAAGAAGCCGAAAGTGTTTTCACCCCTTTCTCTGGCGTCCTGCATGGCCTTGTGGGCATTCACGAGGAGACTGTCCGCGTCCCCGCCGTCGCCGGGAAAGACGGAAATCCCGATATTGGCGGTGATGAAGATCTCGTTCTCCTCCACCATAAACGGATGGGCCATGGAGTCGAGGATGCGTTGGGCCACTTTGGAGCTGTCTCTGGCTTCTCTGATATGCTCCAGCAGGATCGCGAACTGGTCTCCCCCGAGGCGGGCCAGGGATTGGGGGATGTCTTCATGGCGAACCCCCCCCCTCCTGTCGCCCTTGCGAGTGCAGTGCAGGATGCGCTCGGCAAAGGTCCGGAGGACCAGGTCCCCGGCACCGGTGCCGAAGGTTTCGTTGATTCGCTGGAACCGGTTCAGGTCCACGAGGAGCAGCCCAAACGACCGTCCATCACGTTGTGCCTGGGCCATGGTGCCGGCGAGAAGCTCTCTGAAAGCGGGCAGCCCTTGAAAACCTGTCAGGGCATCCTGAGACATCGATTGGAGAATTTTTTCCGCGTGCCTTTTTTGCTCGCTCACATCCCGGACGATGGCGATCATCTCGCCCGGTTCGCCGGGGACCAGGAGTGTCTCACAGGCCAGTGTCTGGTGGTCCAGATGCAGGTCGTGGGAGATGAATTGCCTGGAGCCTGCTATCAAGGCTTTTTCAAAGGCTTTGGCATTGGGGCAAATGTGATCGGGGCAAAGGAGCTCCAGGAGGCTTTGCCCGACTGATGCCTTGAGAAATCTTGCCAATTCGGATTCTTCTGATCCATGGGCATCCAGGATCCGGCCACCTGGACCGAGTCGCAGCAAGGTGTCCGGTATGGCGTTGAGGAATCGGCGTACCCTCTTTTCACCGGCTTGTATCGTTTTGCGGGAGCACAACTGTCGCCAGAGGAAGTTGAGATGATAATCCAGGGTTGCCCAGTCAATGGGGCTGGGGATGAAACCATCGGCTCCGGCGTGGAAGGCGCGCGCGATGGCTTCACGATCACGGGATTCTGTCATGACCAGGATGTTCCCGCGCGACTCTTCGGGCAGGCTCTGGAGTGCTGTACAGAGAGCAAATCGATCCATCTCGTTCCCCGTGGCTCCGAGTATGGCGAAATCGGGGGAGATTTCCTTGATGCACTGGAGGACTTCGGCAGCATCCCGAACCTCGACGACATCAGCCCCTGAAGGGCCGGAATCCCCGTTTCCGGGTCGCCACAGAACCTGATCCTGGTCTACGAGGAGAACCAGGGGACGGTCTCTTTGGGTTATGTCCTGCTGCATCGGATCCTCAAAATGCTGAAATTGAAAACCTTCACCCCGAGGAGATTCCGTCCATCGCCGGAGCGCTGGAATGATCCTGCGCCTCTTGGTTTCGGCGCAGTGAGAACGAATTGCAGAAGCTCAAGGGGTTGTTTTCCTGACGCAGAGACATTCGGCATTCGAGGGGGTTATCTTGAATGAGGAGAGCAGGATGTACCCCGTTGAAGTATTCCGGGAGCGTTTGAACTGCGGCCTTCATTATGCTAGCCTGAACATAATTTCAGCAACGCCTCCCATGCAAGGTTGTACAGGTTTCGGAGCGAGGGGAGGATACTCGAGGTAAGCCGCTATTTACATTGTCGTTTCTCGTCTGGAAGAAGAGAGGAGGTGTGGGCGAGGAGGCCATCCCTTGTTCCGGATCAGCATGAAGGGACAATTCAGCGTTCCACTTAAAAAGGAAAGGAAGATCTATGGATCGGATTCTGAGAATTGACATGGGTGCTGAAGGTGGACCGAAGGTGACGGAAACCCCTCTGGGGGACTACGCCGGTCTGGGCGGCAGGGCGTTCACTTCTGCCGTCGTTTCCAAAGAAGTACCTCCCCTTTGCCATCCTTTGGGAGCGGAGAACAAACTGGTCATTGCCCCGGGAATGTTGAGCGGAACCACGGGAGCCATGTCGGGACGTCTCTCCATTGGTGGCAAGAGCCCGCTCACGGGGGGCATCAAGGAGGCCAACTCGGGCGGACAGGCCTCTCAGGTGCTGGCGCGGCTCGGTTACGCCGCCGTCATCCTCGAGGGGAAGCCCGCGACTGAGGACCTGTACGTCGTCACCATCAACAAGGACGGGGTGAAGGTCGTTGCCGACAATTCCCTCAAGCTCCTCCCCAACTACGATCTCGTTGAGAGGCTGAAGGGTCAGTATGGGGAGAGCATTGCGTGCATCTCCATCGGCACGGCGGGGGAGATGAAGATGTCAGCGGCCTCCATTGCCTGCACGGACATGGAGCTCCGGCCCACCCGCCATGCCGGGCGTGGCGGTCTCGGGGCGGTCATGGGCTCCAAGGGGGTTAAAGCCATCGTCCTGGATGATACGGGCATGAAGATGCGCCCCCCGAAGGATCCTGAAAAATTCAAGGCCGCCAACAAGATCTTCGTGGAAGGGCTGAGAAAGCACGCCGTGACCGGGCAGGCTCTCCCCGCCTATGGTACCAATGTTCTCACCAACATTATCAACGAGGCTGGCGGATACCCGACCTACAACTTCAAAGACGGACGCTTCGACGGGGCTCACAAGATCAGCGGCGAAACCCAGGCCGAAACGGAAACGGCCCGCGGCGGTCTGGCAACCCATGGCTGCCATCGCGGATGCGTCATCCGCTGCTCGGGGATCTACCATGACAAGGACGGCCATTTTCTGACCAAGCAGCCTGAATACGAGACCGTGTGGGCTCACGGCGGGCACTGCGGGATTTCGGATCTCGACACCATCGCCATGCTGGATTTCCTGGATGACAATTACGGTGTGGACACCATCGAGATGGGCGTCACCATCGGTGTGGCCATGGATGCGGGGATCATAAAGTTCGGGGACGGCGAAGGAGCCATCAATCTGGTGAAAGAGGTGGGACGCGGCACCCCGCTCGGACGCATCCTCGGAAACGGCGCCGCCGTGACCGGAAAAGTCTTCGGCGTGGAGCGCGTGCCGGTGGTCAAGGGGCAGGGGCTTCCGGCCTACGATCCGCGGGCTGTCAAGGGGATCGGCGTCACTTACGCCACCAGCACCATGGGTGCCGACCACACGGCCGGATACGCGGTCGCCACCAACATCCTGAAAGTGGGTGGCGATGTGGATCCCCTGAGCGTCCAGGGGCAAATCGAGCTCTCCCGCAATCTGCAGATCGCGACGGCTGCCGTCGATTCAACCGGCATGTGCCTTTTCATCGCCTTCGCGCTCCTCGACCAGCCTGAGACTTTCCAGTCCCTCATCGACATGCTCAACGCCTTCTATGGATTGAGCCTCACTGGAGACGATGTGACGGAGCTGGGAAAGAAGGTGCTCCTGATGGAGAGGGATTTCAATGCAAGGGCGGGATTCTCGGCCGCCCATGATCGCCTCCCGGCCTTTTTCAACGAAGAGGCCATTGGGCCACACAATGTGAAATTCGACATCGCAGACGAGGAGCTGGACAAGGTCTTCAACTGGTAGCCACCCTTTTCCAGGCATGAGCACGTGAGGGCAAGTTCGGCCCACACGCGACACCGGCCACATGTTTGAGCGAATTTCGAATCTGTGACGGTGGGCGTGAAAAGACCACGCCCGCCTCAACCTTCGAACTCACCGGCCCTTGCTTGTCTTGAAGACCCCGGGCTTCCTCTCTCCGTTTGGATTCAGTCCTTGCGGCCGCGTTTACCGGCTCCCGACAGGCGAAGGTCTTGTCACCAGGGCAGAAGACCCGGGAGTGCCGCCCTTTCCACCTCATGGACTCCCAACTTTTCAGGAGATGTTCCGCATGAAGCAATGGCTGGCAGTTGCGGTGATGATGTTCTTTAGTTTTGCATGGGGAATTCCCGCGCACTCATCTGCCGACAAGAAGGTCCCCCATTCCGCCCATGCAAAGGGTTCAAAGGCTGAAGCAACCGAACATCGTGAGACGGTGACATTGGAACAGCTCATTCAAATGGCTCTGAGCCGGAGTCCGACCATCGAGGCTGCCGACCGGACAGCTCAGGCCAAAAAGGTTCGGATCGTCTCGGAGACAACGCTTCCGGACCCTGTCGTCTCGTTTCAAAACATGGGGGACCTGATCCCCCCGAGCCTCCAGGCAGGGGACCCCTCATCGGGAAGGTTTTACGGCATCGAACAGGAAATCCCATTCCCCGGAAAATT
This sequence comes from uncultured Syntrophobacteraceae bacterium, assembly GCA_964513835.1. Classification (GTDB taxonomy): domain Bacteria; phylum Desulfobacterota; class Syntrophobacteria; order Syntrophobacterales; family Syntrophobacteraceae; genus JALOOX01. Next base: position 6,529 of record CAZEOY010000031.1, on the reverse strand, counting down.
AAGGCTCAAAGGCAAAATTGCCGCCGCTGAGACGGAAGCCGAGGAGTGGAATGCTGAGGAAATCCGCCGGCAGGTTGTGGCCGATCTGAAGGAGGCCTATTTCGAATACGGTCTCGTCATGAAATCCACGGAAATCATCAAAGAAGATCAGAAACTGCTGGAGGTCATGGCCGAAGCAGCCCAATCCAAATATACTGTGGGAGAAGGTTCTCAGCAGGATCTTCTCGGGGCTCAGGTGGAGCTTTCGAGGCTTCTGGACCGGCTGGCGGTTCTCGAGCAGCGACGAACCTCCATCACGGCTCTCATCAACAACCTCGTGTATCGTCCCGCCGATGCTCCTCTGGGAATGCCCGTGTTCCCCGAGACAGCCCAACTGGTGCTCAAGGAAGAGGAAATCATTCGCCTGGCTCTGCAGAACGCGCCGAGCATCCAGAGGCAGGAGCGTCAAATCAACCGCAACGAGCATGCCGTGGAACTGGCCCAAAAGGAGTACTATCCGGACTTCGCTCTCGGATTCACGTATGTGGACCGGCGCTCCGATCCCGAAATGTACGGTCTTATGGTGAAAGCCAAAGTGCCGCTCTATTTCTGGCGCAAGCAGCGGTTGGACCTCGACAGCGCCCGCTTGAACCTGACCGCCGCCAGAAAGCAGCGGGACGGTGAGACTTCCAATGTCTCCTATGCTGTGAGGAACGCTTACGCCGTGGCCAATGCAGCTCAGAAACTGGTTCATCTGTATGGGTCAACCATCGTGCCGCAGGCCCGGCTGACTTACGAATCCTCGCTGGCCTCCTACCAGGTGGGCGACTCGGATTTCCGCATGCTGACAGGGAACCTGTCCATGCTTCTGGAATACGAGCTCAAGTATTACGAGGCCCTGGCTGACTTCCACAAGGCCATGGCTCGATTGGAGGCCGTCGCCGGTTCCTTGACCGGTTCCACTCAATGAGCAGCTGCGCATGGCTCATTCCCCCTTATCACCCCAGCAAAGGAGGGGGGCCACCACAATTATTGATACCGGATTCCCGCCTTCGCAGACAAGGCAAGCTTGCGTAGCCAAGGCCTTTTCGACACGCTCCCAGGGCCTGAATCGGCCCCCCAATGAGCTGAGGATCAGCGCCAGGTCACTCTGGGGGGCTTGCGTGGCGGGAGCCTGTGGTACTTGAACCGTGGATAGCCCAGCATCATGCCCCCGTACGTCAGGTGTCCGTCTGGAAGCGCCAGAGCTTCCTGGAGCGGCGGGAAGCTCGCTGCCGCCGCATGGAAATAGCCGGCCCAGCAGCCGCCCAATCCCAGGCTGGGTGCTGCGAGCTCCAGATACGTCAGGGCGATCGTGCAGGTCGAAGAAGCCATGCGATTGTCCTTGTCGGCATGAGCCACGACGAGGACGGGAGCTCCCCGGAGAATGACATCTTTGCCCCGTTCCCACCGTTTCACCGTCGCATCCAGGTAGAGGTTCCTTGCCACTTCAGGTACGTTCCGGATCGTCCATTTCATCCAGTCCACCACGAAACTCGACAGCCTGCGCACCTCCTCCCGTTCGTCCACCACCAGCCATTCGGCACACTGGGAATTGTGCCCGGAGGGAGCATAGCGGGCCATTTCAATGAGGCGGGTGATATCCTCGCGGGAGACCAGCTTATCCTTGTAGTTTCGAATGGAGCGGCGGCTTCGCAGGAAGTGCTCGCAAAGGTCCGGACTCAGGTTCAGACCCGGTTGCACCGGGGGAAACTGCTCGATGGGCAATTCACGGTGGGCCAGACTGCCGGTGGGACATGCAGCCACACAGTGCCCGCAGCGGATGCAGAATTCCGCCGCCTTGGACACCGGAGCCGGGTATTGGCCCTTTTTGATCTTGATGATGCCGACGGGACAGACGGCGGCACAGATTCCATCCTGATTGCAGGACTGCTCATTCACCTCCAAAAACTTCAAAGATCCTCTCCTTTCGAGCTTGCCTGCTGCCAAAGCGCCAGAGGCCAACCGCTCAGATTGGGTTCAGCCTTCCCATGCCGCTGGCTGCCTCGGACCGCAATCGCATTTCGGTGGGATCGTGGAGCGATAAGCCTGGCAAGAGACCCTCACCTCACCCTTGAATCGATGAGATACGCCCCCCCATCGATGGGAGAGGCGTTCAAGCAGTATTGAAATAGCTGTCAACTGGTTAGGTATGAAAAATGGCCGGCGAATCCGGTCCCGTCACTTCTCCTCGAACCAGCGGTACACGAAGCCTGCCAGTGCTGCGCCGATGATGGGTGCCACCCAAAAGAGCCAGAGCTGCTGAATGGCCCAGCCGCCGACCATCAGGGCAGGACCTGTACTGCGTGCCGGGTTGACCGATGTGTTGGTGACGGGAATGCTGATGAGGTGGATGAGGGTGAGTCCCAGGCCGATGGCGATGGGAGCAAACCCTGCCGGCGCTCTTTTGTCGGTGGCCCCCAGAATGATCATGAGAAACATGAATGTCATGACTGCTTCGGTCACGAAACCTGAAACCATCGAATAACCGCCTGGGGAATGATCCGCGTACCCATTTGAGGCGAGTCCGCCGCTCAGATCAAAGCCGGCCTTTCCGCTCGCAATGAAGTAGAGCAGAGCGGCCGCGGCAATGGCGCCGAGCACTTGCGCGATGATATAAGGGGCCAGCTCCGATGCCTTGAACCTTCCTCCGGCAGCCAAACCCACTGAGACTGCGGGATTCAGGTGGCACCCCGAGATATGCCCGATGGCGTAGGCCATCGTCAGCACGGTGAGGCCAAAGGCGAAGGAGACTCCGAGCAGGCCAATGCCGACATTGGGGAATGCAGCCGCAAGAACTGCACTCCCACAACCTCCCAGGACCAGCCAGAATGTACCGATGAACTCAGCAACCGATCGATGTGTCAAACTCATCCTGCCCTCCTTTCTTTGACTTGCAGAGCATCAGCTCGAACCCGCCCGGCAATGCCGGTCCAGGCTGCCGGGTGGCGCTTCCACGTGTCGCCGGATGCCGCCGACACGCAAAAAAAAGATCTCTCCTGGATCTGAGCCCGCGCAATCCGAAAACGCCGATGGATTCAGGTCTGCTGTCCTCTTCGCATCTTCTCTTCAAGACACGGGACGAATTCAAGGGGTCTCCGTTTCAACGATGGTTTGTCCTGTCGGTTATTCTGAAATGCGGTGGTACACGGTTCTTCAAAGCTTGGTCACAGGCAATGGGGTTCGAGAGACTCAAACGTCCCGCTCACCAGGCAATTGATTAGGGAAAAGATAGAGCTCACCTCGAGAGTGGTCAACTCGATAATACCGCTTTTTCGACCCTGTGAACCGAAGTCGAAGATCACACCCTCGACTTACAGGGAAGCATCTCACCGATTCCGGCGGTCGCCCAATGCGTCCCGAATGGCCCAGGCCATTTGGGAGATGAGAACAGGCTTCATGACGAAAGCCCGGATACCCATGGCCTTGGCATGCTCTTCCGTAATCTTCTCACTGTAGCCCGTACACAGCACGATCGGGATGTCTTTTCGAATCCGCATCATTTCCCTGGCCAGATTGTCGCCGGTCATGACGGGCATGGTCATATCGGTGACGACCAGGTCATAGCGGAGAGGATCTTTTCTAAATAGCTCCAGGGCATCCAGGCTGTTGATCTTGGACTCTACGCGGTACCCCAGATGCTCCAGGGTCTTTCTCACTACATCTATGTGCAACTGGTCGTCGTCAACCAAAAGAATCCGTTCATGGCCGGTGGGTATATCCTTGTGAGCTCGAGCAAACGGGACGGTCTTCTCCTGAACGACCGGAAAATACAAATCGAACACAGAGCCCTTTCCACGTTCGCTCCTCACCGAGACACCCCCTCCGTGGCTTTGCACGATGCCGTGAACAACGGCCAATCCGAGGCCCGTGCCAACCCCCTTCTCCTTGGTGGTGAAGTAGGGATCGAAAATCTTCGCCATGGTTGCCTCGTCCATGCCGTGGCCGGTATCCTTCACCGCAACCTTGACGTAGGGTCCAGGCTTGAGAGCAGAGTGAATGGCTGCATATTCAGGTCCGAGGTTCACTGAAGTCAGTTCAACCTCCAACAAACCGCCCTTCTCCCTCATGGCGTGGTGGGCATTGGTGCACAGGTTCATGAGGACTTGGTGGATTTGTACCGGATCGGCCAGTATGATCCCCAGATCCTTGTCCACCGTTGTCCGAAGCTCGATGGTGGCCGGAAGCGATGCCCTCATGAACTTGAGGACCTCTTTGACCGTGTGGCTGATCTGGATCGGTTTCCGCTCCTCCTCGGTTTGCCGACTGAAAGCCAGGATCTGCCTGACCAGATCCCTCGCACGCTCCCCGGCTGTCAAAACCATCTGAAGGTTGTCCTTGAGCCTGGGATTGTCGGGCGCCCCCAGGAGGGCCAGTTCCGCGTAACCGATCATGGCTCCGAGGATGTTGTTGAAATCATGGGCAATGCCGCCTGCAAGGGTCCCGAGGGCTTCCACCTTCTGGGAACGCTGCAGATGCTGGTGAAGCGCTCGGCGCTCGGCCTCAGCCTCCTCGATGCGGGTGAGGCTCGCTTTGAGCTCCATGGCATGCTGCTGCACCTGCTCGTAGAGCAGGCTTTTTTTGAGCCCGATGGACAGCTCGTTGGCAAGGGTTTCCAGGAAAGCAGCGTGCTCCTGAAAGTTTCTTTGCTCCAGAGAGGCGATGCCGAGGACCCCGATAACTTCGGAGTCACTCCGCAGCGGCAGCGCAGCAAATGAGCGGTACCCGGCCTTTCGGCATTCCTCCATGGTACACCGTGGATCCGCCGCAATGTCTATAGAATACATGGCCGTGCCCTGATCGACCGCCAGACCACAGAGACAGTCCCCAACCCTGTGACCGCCCTTGGGTTGCCATGCCTGGTGCGAGTGCTCGGGGATTGTGCCTTTGAGCTGCAGATTATCGCCCGCACGCAAATAGAGAACGGCGAGATCGGGGGCCGCTGCCAGTGCGATTTCCTGCAATCCACACAGGACGGCATCATCGACGGTGATGCTCTCGTTCACCTTACGAGCCAGCCGATTGAATACGGAAAGCTCTTCTGCCCGGTGCCGAAGTGCGGCTTCACTGGCCTGCAAAGCGTGCGTGCGCTCCTCGACCAGCCGTTCAAGATCGACGGTGTACCTGAGGTTTTCTTCCTCGAGATGAAGCTTGACATCGATGAGGTTTTTGACGCGCAGTGCATTTCGAACAGCTTTAACGATCTCGTTCTTTCCGACCGGTTTTTGAAGATAGTCGACGGCACCCAGGCGCAACGAGTCCGAGGCCGTCTCCAGGGTCGGTTCTCCCGTCATCATGATGACCTGAACATGGTCCGATTTCTCACGGATGCGACGGAGCAGTTCCACACCGGATACCCTGGGCAGGATGATGTCGGTAAGCACCACGTCGATGGGTTTGCTCTCAAATATGCCCATGGCGGATTCGGCTTCCTCCGCCGTGTCGACCGAATGGCCGTCCATTTCGAGAAAGGCCTTGACGGTCAAGCGAATGCTGCGCTCATCATCAACTACGAGGATATTCCCCATTTGCTGCCTCTCCTTGCTCCTTGCCGAGCGTCTCTCCGTTGTTCAAGGGAAGATCCACGTGGAACCTTGTGGGCTGACCCGGTTCGCCTTCGACGCTCAACTCCCCGCCATGGTCTCGGACAATGCCGTAGCTGATGGAAAGCCCAAGACCCGTCCCCGTTTCCTTTGGCTTGGTGGTGAAAAAGGGATCGAAGATCCTCTTGCGGATCTCCGCAGGGATTCCGTTCCCCCGGTCCTCAACGGTGATGCGTATGAACTCGCGGTCCTCCTTGCAGAAGACTCCCGCTGAAATCCGAAGCTTCTTATCCGGGCTGTGCCCCGGGTATCGCTCGTTGAGAGCGTCACGGGCATTGGTCATGAGGTTCATCAGAACCTGCTGAATCTGCTGGCTCCGACATCTGATGCTGGGCAGACCGTCGGGAATGCTCACCTCCAGGTCGATCTGGTCGCGGCGCATGACTGTCTGAATGAGCGAGAGCACCGAGGATACGATGTCCGACAGCAGAGCGGGGCTTTGGGATTGCTTCTCGTGCCGGGCAAAGGTCAACAGGTTTCTGACGATTCCGGCGATGCGCTCGGTCTCGTGGATAATCTCTGTGGCATATTCACTCGAGAGGTTGCCCTCCCCTTCACGGTCCAGGATGAGCTGTGCATAGTTCATGATACCGTTGATGGGATTGTTGATCTCGTGAGCCACGCCGCTGGCCAGTGTCCCGATGGACTCGATCTTCTGGGCCTGTATCAGCTGTTCTTCCAGTTTGCGCGTCTCCGTGATGTCTCGGGAGTTGACAACCACTCCCAGTACGCTCCCCGTTTCATCAAGCATTGGAAAATACGTGACATCCATGATTCTGCGGCCGAGCCCGGCAAAGTCAAACGGCGCCTGATAGTTCACGGTCTCGCCCGAAAGGGTCCGGTCGAACCGGGCTTGAATCCTTTCGCGAAACACACTTTCGCCCATGAGCTGGATCACAGACCGGCCG
>CAZEOY010000030.1:10763-13121 GCA_964513835.1 uncultured Syntrophobacteraceae bacterium | reverse complement strand
TGTTCAAGCGCCAGCTCAATCAGGTGCAGCCCGTGGACGTCGCCTCCATCGAGGAGCATGTGAAGCACAGCTGGTATGAAGGGGACAAGGCCCTTCATCCTTCCATTGGCGAGACCAAGCCCAAATACGAAAAGCTGGATGTCAACAGCCGATACAGCTGGATGAAAGCGCCCCGCTACAAGGGCGAGCCCATGGAAGTCGGCCCGCTGGCTCGTGTTCTCATCGCCTACGGAAAGGGACACGAAGCCACCAAGAAGGCTGTGGACGGCTGCCTCAAGGCTTTGGCCATTCCACCCGAGGCCCTCTTTTCCACTCTCGGAAGAACGGCGGCGCGGGCCCTTGAGACCCAGATCATCGGCGAGGCCATGGACGGTTGGATCGATCAGCTGGTTGACAATCTCAAGAAGGGTGACACCAAAACGTATCAGTCGTATGAAATGCCGGCTACGGGCAATGGTGTCGGGTTGAACGATGTGCCTCGCGGAGCCCTGGGACACTGGATCGAGATCAAGGACAAGAAGATCGGCAACTATCAGCTCGTGGTGCCTTCTACCTGGAACCTTGGTCCTCGGTGCGCCGGAAACAAACCCGGTCCGGTCGAGGAGGCTCTCCTTGGAACCCCGGTGGCCGATCCGAAACGCCCCGTCGAGATCCTGCGCACGGTTCATTCCTTCGACCCGTGCATCGCCTGCGGGGTCCACGTCATCGACCCCAAAACCAATGAAGTCTATAAATTCAAAGTTGTCTAAGCCGAACTGATCGGTTAGCTAATGAAACAGGAACCTGGCGGCCCAATGGACAGGTTCCTGTTTCTTATCGTTCTGGAGGCGTGGAAGCCATGGAGAGGAAACGCATTCTTGTTCTGGGCGTCGGCAATGTTCTGCTGCACGATGAAGGGATCGGCGTGAGGGTCATCGAAGAGCTCCAGGCCCAGTACGACTTTTCCGACAACGTGGAGCTTTTTGATGGCGGTACCCTTGGCCTTCGCCTGCTCGATCCCATCGCCCAGACCGACCATCTCATCGTGGTGGATGCGGTTCAGAACGGAGAGCCGGCCGGAACCATCTACAGGCTGGATGCCGAAGAACTGAACAAGCGGATCACTTTCAAGAACTCCTTGCATCAGCTGGATCTGGTGGAAACCCTGGCCTATGCCGAGGTCCTCGGCAACCGCCCGGACGCAGTGATCGTCGGCATCGAGCCGGCGGACATATCGCCGTGGGGCCTTGATTTGACGGAGATCGTCCAGAGCAGAATGGCTGATCTCTGTGAACAGGTGCTCAAAGAAATCCGGCAGGCCGGCGGTGAGTTCCAGCGCAGGCTCAGTGAGGACTCCTCCAGCCGCCGTACTGCTGCGATGCTATGAAAGGGGATGGAATACCGTGTGCCTCGCGATTCCAGCGGAAATCATCGAAATTCAGGATGAAACGGCCACTGTTCGGGTGGGCGAAGCCCTGCGGAAGGCATCTCTCATGCTCCTTCCGGAGCCCGCCCGGTTGGGGGAGTTCGTGATCGTTCACGCGGGCTTTGCACTGCACAAGGTCGACCCTCAAGAAGCCATGGAAAGCATGAGACTGCTGCGCGAGTTGGCTTCGCTGTCGGACGACCCGCCCGTTGAATGAGATCGGCGTCCTCAGAGCTTTCTCCCAGAGGGTTCGGATCTGGCCTCGATAAGTCCGGGCCGTTCTTTTCCTTTCATGCATTGCGCTCTTTCGAAGGCTCGCCCCTGACTCCCCTTCCCCTGCAGTCGGGGCAGACGGCATTGGCGTAATCAACACAGCAGCTTCCCGGACCGATCACCGGAGTATGACCACAAACCAGACCGGTCCCCGCACATCGCTCACACTTTTCCTCTCCAGCCTTGTTCCGGGGCTGCTCACCAACGTGGCCGTGCTCCGTATCCATGGTGCAACCTCGCTTCCTTCTGCTGTCCGATCTCAATGCTTCTGAGGCCATTCCTCTTCTTCAAGCTCTTGAACCAGGCAGCAGAAACGATCCCATTCGACCTCCTTGAAGCTGACCGGACACCGAAGCCTCATCTTGCGATCGCCGACTCCGATGACCTCCCAATCGCCGCCGCGAGGTCCCCCGTCGATACGGATCTTCTGGCCCACTTGCAGCGGATAGACCTTAAAAACCAGGACATTGTGCTTGGCCATGGTCACCTCGATACCCATGGGTCAACTGCTCCATCGTTACGGCTTACTGCAATGAGGACAGTGACCCAGTTTTGTCATGCCCCGACCTTGCGGAGCTCAGCAGCTGCCGAAAAGCCTGGTCTTTCACCGCATAATTCAGGTCTGTCCTCTACATACCCGGACGTGACCGCCGCAGCAAGGTACAATCATCCTTCATAGT
>CAZEOY010000030.1:0-10753 GCA_964513835.1 uncultured Syntrophobacteraceae bacterium | reverse complement strand
AGGTTGTTCATAGGGGTGACCAATCCTGGCTTTCAAAGGAAAGGCATGCAGGGATGACAAAGTGTGAGGCTGTGCAAGGGTGTCACAATCATGCCTTGAGCAGCCATTGCCCAGCGAACCAAGAGTGGAGCGCAGAAAACGGTAGAGCTCCGGAAGCTGCCTGACATTTTACGCCTTCGAGCTGACAAACTTGGTCAATTGCGCTCTCAAGAGGCCTCGAGTGGGCACGGCGGCGTTGCGGACGCCGGTTCTTGGAGATCCATGGTGTGGGATCGTCCACACAGGGCTTCCGAAAGCATAAGTACTGATAATAGATTCATCTTTTTCCATCTTCCCCACCTCATAGTCAACCGCGTAAGGACTGCTCATAGTGCAGATTTGGCGGTGAACAGTGTGAAGCTGGCTTGGAGAGAAGGATGCGCAAGCGTGGTCCGGATATTGCTCAACAACTGCGGTGACCGATTCCCCCGGTTGCAGGCAGACAGTTAGAAACAACACCTGGAGAAGGCGGCAGTTCAGCGGGAGCTCAGGCATGGGCCTGACTCGAAACTTTCATGGATAAAATGGGAGGATTCAAATGAAGAAAGTGTTCATGTCTACGCTCATCATTCTCGGAGCCATGGTTTTCATGATGCAGAACGCGTTGGCCAAACCACCCACGCCCAAACCCCCCAAGGCAGCGAAGATGAACGCCGTGTCCCGACTCGCCCATGCCGGGGACATTACCGGAACTCTCGAGGGCGTCTGCAGCACAACTTTCACCCTTCAGGGCATGGTCATGGTATACTTACCTGGAACTTCTTTTGCCGCCTACCCTGATTCCGAAGGTAATTTCACGATCTATAACGTTCCCGCAGGAACTTACGATCTTCTGGTGGAAACAGACGGTGACCTCGCAACAGCAGAAGCGGAGATTCGTGATTTTGAGGTTATCGGCAAGACCGTGAACAAGGTAGAGGCAGCGGATTTCGAATGCCTCCCGACCGTCAAATAGAGCATCACAAACCATTCAGACATACGTATCGCCCATCAAACATCCATCCATTCCGGGAGCAGGGGGCAGAATGCCTCCCTGCTCCCATTCTTGCCACCGCCCACCCTGCGCTCGTCTGACAGTCCACCAGACGCAACACATACGAGAACTTACGGAACCCGGCAGGCTGACAGCTTGCTCTTTCCCTGCAGCCGGTATTCAAATTTGAGGGCCATCACCGGTTGTGTTGGCGTCATGTGAAGCCGGACCATCCGGTGATCCATCCATCCCACGTCCAGTCACGAGTGACGGCGAGCCTTCACGACCATAGTAACGGACATAAAGCGTCCGATCATCCACCCCCGCGTAATAGCGCAGCAATGTCACATGGTTCTGGAAGGAGGCCCTCCAGATCCCGTATTCCATGTAACGACGCGGGGAAGTGTAGAGACGATCCTCCAGCATCTGGATGCGCCCCAGCCTGCGGCAGTGCCGGACGAAATCCACGTCCTCCAAAAGGAACTCCTTTCTGCAGCCACCGGCCCCGTCCCACGTTTCACGCCGGCAGAACAGGCCCTGGTCCCCGTAAGGCATCCGGAGAATGCGTGTTCGAAGGTTCGCCCACGCAGCGATCCAGTTCATGGCGCGGTTGGTCGGCCTGAAGGCCAGGCGGAAGCAGCCCAGGCTCACTCGATGATCTGAGCAAACCCGTCGAATGGAATCTCGAAAACCTTCGCTCAGCTGCGAATCGCTGTGGAGGAAGAGCAGGAGACTGCCCCGGGAGGCGGCAACGCCGCGGTTCAGCTGCCTCCCCCGCCCGCGCGGCGAGAACAAAACCTTCATCGGGTGCCGTTTGCCGCCGATGTCCATGGCTGCGCCGGGGGAATCCAGTGCCTGGACGACGATGACCTCGTCCCCGACCCAAAGCTCACCGTCCAGTGACGACAGCAGGACGCTGAGATCGCTCACCGGTTTCAGTGTAGGGATGATCACGGAGAGCGGTCCGGCGCCCCCTCTTCTTTGCTGTACGGCGGGACTCACGGGAGACCATACCCTGCCGGCAAGCATGGAAAGGCAGACCGGAAAAGACTCAAAGAACTCACAGACCTCGACCGACGGGATTCCATCAATAAGCCAGGCTTCTGAGGGAGCGCATGATCAACGTGAATCCCATGGCAAGCATGCCCATGAGTCCCATGCCGCATGAAAACCCGGCGAGCAGAACGGGAGCGTATTGACGCCAGGCCACGCCGTATTTCTTTAGGAAGAGGTATCGCCCGAGGAACGCTCCAATGATTTCGAGGAAGATGCCGTGCGGCGTGGATTGTCCCAACCCCCGCGTGACCCCGTAGATCAGCATGATGGGCAGGTTCAAGGCCGCAAGGCCCCAGTACGTCACCACGCCCAGCCCCAGCCCCAGGGCCATATAGTCGATCTTCAACGCCTGAAAAAAGGGGGAGTCCCCTTCCAGGGTAGCGCTTTGAAGCAGCAGTGTGTTCAGGGCCTGGAGGTGCCAGAGCTCCTGGGCGTAAGGATACTGCGACGAGGGAATGGGCGCCAGGCGCCAGATGTACTGAGAAAACAGGAGGCTTGCCACCAGCACCACGGGCACCACCAGGATTTCGGCCTTGATGATGCTCCGGAAGCTCGTCCCCGTGAGCTCGATTTCGCGCCAGCGCTGCGTGGCCTTGCCATAATTGTGAAAAGGTATGGGAGCGTACCAGATGCCGATTCCCACATATCCGAAGAATTTGGAGGCCGCGATGAAGCTCGCCTCTCGAACCATGGGAAGACTCACGAACTGTCCGGCGATGCCCTCCATTCGGGCGGAAACATAGGAAATGATCGGCGTGTAGATGAATCCGTACGCCACCAGGAAGATCCAGGGGAAGCCGGGCACGAGATACGAACAGAGGGCCACATAAGCCAGCGTCGAAACGATGTATATCGCAATGGCGATCCAGATGCTGAAATCCCCGCGACCCGGAGGCGGCTTGAAAAGAGCCTGGAGGCGTTCCCGGAACGGTCCGAGGTCGCTCTTTCCGAAGCTGCGGAACACATGGACGATTCCGACCACGGCAATGGCCAGGCCTAAACCTATGCCAAAGCTCATGTAGAAATCGAAATTGTTGGCAAAGACCGTATCCACAGTCCCCATTCCCTTGTGCCACCGGTGCAGGATTCCGTGCTCATAGAGGATCGGGTTGGCAATGAGCGTGATGAGAAAACCGATGCCTCCCCCGATGACGGCCCAAAACGGCAGAACCATTCCGATGAAAAGAAGTCCCAGGTCGAGCTGAATGCCCATCGCCACTGCAGGCAGGAAATCCTCCGTGACGTCAGTCAGTTCAATCCACGGGATGGGAATCAGGCGTATGGGCTCCGAAAGCACCACACCGGAAGCCGCCGGCAGCAAAACATACAACGCCCCGAATCCCAGCCCCATCATGCCCCCGATGGAAAACACCCGCCATTTCCACCCCCCCTCCCCTTTCTGCGTGGATTCGGCAAGAGCCATGTTGCCCAACGCGCCCACCGGAGCCATGGGAAAGGGGAGCTTCTCGACGTCGGAGGTCAGGCGGTAGAGGGCATATCCGAGCCCGAAATGATCAACGGCGGAAATGATCTCGAAGCCGATCATCAGCAGGATGGGAACCAGCCAGTCCCGATGCAGGAAGGTTCGGTCCACCAGGGAGTCGGAACCGGGCTGGGGAGCCACCCACGTGGGGATGTGCTGGGCCAGACCCAGCATTTGAGCCGCTTCGGACTGAACCAGGTACTGGTTCCAGAGCAGGCCCGAAAAAGGTGACGCCATGGCAGCGCCGGCCATGTAATACAGAACGAAGACCTCCTGCTGGGAAAGCTTGGTGTAAGCGCGCTTCGCAACCTCTGCAAAGAGGATGATGGTCACCCAGCGGGCTGCCGGCCCGATTCCCGTTCCGATGACCAGTCCCAGGTACATGGAGCCCGGCATCATCAGAAAACCGATGAAAATCGCTCCGATGACCGATTTCCACCCAAAACCCTCCTCAAACGTCTGAGGTGTCTCAAGAAGATCTCGATATTCCTGGAGCTCTTTATCCTCACGCATATCGGTATCGTCTCCGTTCCACCTTTATAGCGGCAGCACGTGATAGCTGATGGATGCAAAGAGACCCACCACCAGCCAGACCGCCGCCATCACCAGATCCCCGACGACCAGGCCTATGAAGAAGGTCCGCGCTTCCTTGTAAAGATTCACCCCGCCGTATCTCAAAACCAGGACGTTGAAGAGCCAGCCGATGAAGAAACCGAACCATAGGACCTGCATGGCCGAGCTGTAAGCCGTCAGATATCCAATGGGGTGCAGCGGCCACCAGATGAATTGATGATACCCCATGACGAGAATCAGCATGATCCCGGCCCCAATGACCGTGAAGATCATGCTCCACTCCTTGGGCTCTTCGGGATGGCTGATCAGCTGGGCCACATTTTCATGGACGCGCCGCGTCGTTTCGACTGCCCAGTCATCGGGCAGAGTGGCGATGCCGAACTTGTAGTAGAGCGCCAGCATAGCGACGAAGGAAATGATGAGGCTCAACGCAATGGACAGAAGAACGGCCCCCAGGAAGCGCCTTCTGGGATCCGCACCGTCAGAGAGCCTCGACGAGTGAAATACCGACGGCATGAGCGATTCCCGGAGGTCCAGAAAGGTCATTTTCTGAACAAAAGCAGACATGAAGAGGGTGAGGGGCGCGATGAGCCGCGTGTCCAGAAAGGCCAGGAAACCGTCGGTAGGAGCCAACGCAAGGGTGAAATAGGGAAGCCCCCCCTGGCAGATCAGTCTGGCGGCCACCAGCTGAATCATGAAGCACACCAGAAGGAAGGTCAGTATCGGAAAAATGCTCAGCCCGACCCAGCCGCTCCAAAGGATGAGACCCAGCAATCCAAAACAAAGGAGAAACAGAGCCGGCCTGGGAAGAAGCAGACCGTGCATCTCTTCACCGCCCTCAACCTTCCTGAACAACGAGCGCACCACCCAGGCAAGATGCTGCCTGGCAAGCCAAACGATGAAAATGCAAAAGATCAGGAAGGCTCCTACCATCTGCATCTCCTCGACCCGAGATAGACCAGGGCCGAAGGTGGTGCCCAAGGCAGCCGCCGGAAGCCGCCAGCCAAGCGTCTGGATCAGACCTGGAAACAAACCGCCGACAATGAAAAACGCCCACAGGCTCAACGAGATCTGCTTGGAGGCGAGAAAGGCAAAACCGATGAACGCGGGATAGATGTAGATTTTTGCCTTGTAGAATCCCGAAAGTAGTCCATCCTTGGGAATGTACGGCTGAGCGAGAATGAGCGTCGGGATCTGGGGGACCTGCGGGAAATAAGTATGCAGACCGTTGAAAAGATGCAACAGGAGGGGAATGCTCAGGCCCAGAATGAAGAATCTTTGTGTGAAGAACCCCCAGAGGTTTCCCTGGTCGGACTCATCGGCCAGCACCTGGGTCACCCGAAGCAGAGGGAAGTTCATCTTTTCATTTTCAATCCATTGGTGGGAAAAAAGCCCCACCATTCCAATGAGCACCATGTAAGCCAGTGCGACAAAACAGCCCCACCAGAAGAGCGGAAGGGCCCAGTCCACCCAGGAGATTCTGCCGAGGACCTCCCACCACGTCATGTCCAGTCCACCGTCCAACCCGTTGTAGAGGGTCCTCACCATTTCGGGGTTTTCGGGAAAGAGGTTTCGGGGAAGGAGCGGGACCAGCACCCTGCCCGTATCGCCTGCGGCCGTGCCGAACCACTGGGGTGTCGTCAGATTGATGATAAAGGTCCGCATCAGGCCAGTGAAGGCGATCCCCGAAGCGACGGTCACCATGCTCCAGATGAGGAACAGCTCGTACTTGTGGAAACGCCATTTCCTGTTGATCAGCGAAAGGAGCGGATTCACCAGAATCATCAGGACAAGCAGACAAATGAGCGAAATCAGCGGGAAGTGTCCACCCGAGAGGGGGCTGTTGTGGATCCTGACGTTGTTGTAGGGGGTCAGTGCGCTGCACAATACGACAAGGATCAATCCGGTGATCACAGCATGCCACCGCAACCGGGTCTCTCTCATCGCATCCTGTCCTCTCGAGAGCGTGTGCCAATGTGAATGAAATACCGGGCATGAACCGCCCGAAACTATCCAATGGGCACGGGAGGATCGTCAAGACAAAAGGCTGCAGATCTACTCGGAGAACCACATATCGGGCAACCAAAACGCTGCCGGCCCGAAAGGGTCCGAAAGGGAGTACCGAGTGGACCTCCTACAGCGTCAGGGCATCGCCGGGCTCAGGCAGATATACCTCGATGTCTCGAACCTGCGCGATCACTTCCATGATCTCACGGTGCCTCGCACGCCGCTCCTCCCGTTGGACGTGCACCAGGGCAAGACGATGTGCACCGGCCCTGCGGGCCAGCTCGATGCACTGAACAACCGTGCCGTGCCCGGGCGTCGACTCATCCAGTCGAAAGGCTTCATGGATCAACAGATCACACCCTTCAGCCAGCAGGACGGTGTCATCGGTTGCTGTGCCGTCGCCGCTGTAGAAAACGGATCGTTTCCCATCTCCGACACGGACGGCAAAATTGGACTGTCCGTGGCCTCCCGCCGCCCCCTTCCAAAAATGCCCCGCCACTGAGAGCTCCTCTCCGGCCACGGCTGTGCGGAAATTCAGGGCGTAAGTCAATTTGGGCAGGAAATTCGGATAAGCCAGATCCATCGCCTGACGCACCTTTTCTTCAACACCCGACTGACCCACCACAACAAGGGGTTTTGCGCGCTTCAGCTCCCAAAACCTCAGCAGCAGGGCAGGAACACCGAAAAAATGATCGCCGTGGAAATGCGAGATCCAGAGAGCGTCCAGATCATTGGGGTCGGAACAGAGCCGCCAGTATTGCGGTGGAGCAGTGAACCCGCAGTCCAGAAGAAAGGATTTTCTCGAACCACCTGCACCCGACTCCACCCAAATGGCCGTGTTGGGCAACTGTTCGTCGCAAGCCTCCCCTACACCCAGGAAAGTGACTCTCATCCCAGCTCCTCGCAGTCTCAACCTGCCGATGGCGCAACGCCACACTCCATGCTTCAGGCCAAGCTAACGATCTCATGGGAACAATGCAACAGAATTGAAACAGAGCTCATTGGACACCACGATCCCCCAATAAATGAACGCCCGCTGCGTGAACCCTCTTCAGGGATATGCTAAGATGATTTCGATCCACTCAAATCAGACAGATGCAGCAGGAGATCTCTTTGACCCTTCGCATTCGAGGCTGCGATGCACGGCAGAACCCAACCCTTGATCGTCTCATTCGAAGCCGCAGATCCCACCCAGGTGGAGCTCCTGGGGGCCAAAGGCGCCAAGCTCGTGGAGGATCTGCGGAACACCCGCGAGCTTTTCCCCGGAATGGAGGACGCCATCGCCGTCCCTGATGGCTTCATCATCTCGACGGATGTTTGGAGGGAGTACCATGCCTCAGGGGATCGGCTGACGGACGCCAT
Source organism: uncultured Syntrophobacteraceae bacterium (assembly GCA_964513835.1). Lineage (GTDB taxonomy): Bacteria > Desulfobacterota > Syntrophobacteria > Syntrophobacterales > Syntrophobacteraceae > JALOOX01. The sequence continues at coordinate 3,260 of CAZEOY010000030.1, read as the reverse complement.
GATGGTGCGCATTCTCGACGAACTCTGCGCCCTCGAGCAGCGCAAAGAAAGACGATTTGGCGACTGCAGCGGCCAGATGCCGCTCATCGTGGCGGTCCGGGGGGGCGCCCCCGTTTCTTTGCCCGGGGCCCTGGGGACCGTGCTGAACGTGGGGCTTAACGATGAGGTGGTCTCAGCCATCATCGCCAGCGGAGAAGACGAGAGCTTTGTCCTGACCACCTATCTCACCGCCACTCGCATGTATGGGGAAGTGGTGCTCGGTATCCCTTACGACCGGTTCTACGATCGTCTCAGACATTACCATGCCGGCCCGGAAGGAACCCTTTCCATTTCCCTTCTGCGGACCCTGATTGCCGAATTTCAATACCTTCTTCGCGAATCCCCCCACCCGAACCTCCCTGCGCGCTTCGAGCATGACCTGCACCAGCAGCTCCGCAATTCCATCGAGGCGATTCTGGCATCCTGGATGGCTCCCACGGCCATCGAGGCTCGGCGAAGTCGAAGGCCCAAGGTCGCCGATGACATGGGAACGGCCGTGGTGATTCAGGAGATGGTCTTTGGAAACCGGGACGACAGGGATTGCTTGAGCGGCGTGCTCTTCACGAGGAATCAACGAACGGGATCCAATAAGCCCATCATCGAATGGGCCACCAAAGTCCAGTGCGACAAGATCGTTTCCGGCCGGCTTCGAAGACCCGTCCTCCACGCCCAGGACCTCGAGGAGCGGTTTCCCGACATTTATGCGCTGCTCCTCCTCGTTCGGGACAAGTTTGAGGCTCAGTCTCGAAGGCCGCTGGATATCGAGTTCACCGTGGAGAACCGCAAGCTCTATCTCCTTCAGCGCCGTCCCATGCGCATGACCTCCAATGCCACCGTGCGGGCCATGTGGGACCTGGTGGATGAGGGCAAGACCAACATCCAGCAGGCCTCCATGATCATCAACAAGGCCCTCGAGCAACCGGAAAAAGTACTGAAGGAGAACTTGACCGACTACGTCGTCCTCGCCAGGGGGGAACCCATCACGGACAGCGCCGATGCAGGCATACTCACCCTTGGAACCGAAGCGGCACTGGAGCTGGCCAACATGGGGAAAAAGGTGATCCTGCTCAGGAGAAGGCCCTATGGCGAAAACGATGTGGCCGTCAACCACCCGCGTGTTCGGGGCATCGTCCGCTGCGACGGCAACACGACGGGTCACGAAGCCGTGTCCGCCGTGGCCTACAGCAAGCCTTACCTCATCAATCTCGTGGACGCACAGGGACAACCCGTCATTCTCACCGGGGAAGAACAGGTGTCGGTGAACCCGCGCAGCATTGTCAGCCAATACATCGGCAAGAGGGTTTTCGTGGATGGTGAGCGCGGCATCCTCGGATATACCGATGTGGTCGATTGTCTCGAAGACCGTGTTGGCCGAAAGAAGCTTTACGTCGACTGGATCTGCCTCCGCAGGCAGTTCGACTCCGCAGGCTATCAGGAGTGTGACTACGATACCCTGCTCGACCTGCACTACCAGTGGGAGCTTGAGCTAGAGAGTTACCAGAACCTCGAGAAGAAGCTCAAAAGCGGCGAACCTGACGTGTCGGAGAAAGAGCTCCTGCAGGCCATGAAAACCTATCTCCATTACATCCCCAAGCGAGATTGTGACCGAACGCTTCGCCTGAAAGAAGTTCAGGTCGAGGATTTCCAGTTCACTCCCACCATTGTCTACCTGGGCTCAAACCTGGGAGCCGAAGTCCTCAAAATCCTCAAGGCCCTGATGCTCTGCACCACCTGGTGCACCCACTGGCTCCACGAGATCATGGTGGTTCAGGCTCGAGCCCGCGGGGAGAATGAAAACGATGTGATCCGCGACATATTCCTCAAAAACCGAACTATGAGCCTCATGAAGGAATTCGAGGAGGAAGGATTCCATGTCATGCGTGCGCCCGACTGCTACCACCTGATTCTGGCGAGCAACTTCGAGTACGGCCAGGATCTCGACAAACTCCAGATCGGGCCGGAGACTCTGAATTACGCCGAGAAGGAAGCCCTGGCCCGCCGCTTCATGACCTATCTCCAGGACGTGGCCCCATCCTTTTCACAAAAGGTCCGGGTGGTTCAAGGAGAACCCCCTCTGGGACAGGGGCACGCCCGTATCATCAGCATCGGACTTTCCGTGCCCCACGCGGAGCTCAACCTGCTCTGCCGCTACCTGCGTGCTTTTCTGGACGAATCCAGGGAGGAGGGGGAAAGGGATGTTCTTTCCCTTGTTCCGCAGGGGGAATTCATCGAGCTTTACAGCATCGACCCTTTTTTCGCGCCATTTCCCGATTACGAGATCTCCCAGGAGAAGGTTGGTATGGAGGCCACCGGCGATTGTTTCATCCTCTTCGGCCGATGTTCCTTCGGTGAGTTCGACGGCATGGTCTATGGGAAGGATGAATATGAGGGGCTCATGGACCGCGTGCGGGAATTCGAGACTTTTTTGAGAGAGAGGGATCGGCCCGGTCTGGTTCGGCCCTGGCACTTCGAAGTGGACCCTTACCGGCGTCACTCTGTCATTGCTGCCGGCGGAATCCGTTTCCCACGTGAGGCCACGGCACAAGTGATCCATGAGCTGAAAAGCTTCGTTCGACACGGCCAGTCGCAGATGATTTAAGGCTTGAGCTCCGGGATCTCGATCTCGAAAACTTTCGGCCACAGTTTTCCGGTCACGAAGATCCGATCCCCCTCACGATCATAGGCAATGCCGTTGAGCACTTCAGGGCCGCTGACCGGACCCAGTGAGCTTCGGAGGCGGCTCAAATCCAGAGTCTGCAACACTTCTCCACTCGACGGCGAAATCCGCAGGACGACATCCTTTTCCCACACGTTGGCGAGAATGTGACCCCGGACATACTCCAGTTCGTTCAGCCTCTCCATGGGAGCTCCCTGCCTTCGCACTTCCAGTCGTCCCTTTTCCCTGTAGGTCTCCGGATCCAGAAAGCGCAGCACAGAACTCCCGTCACTCATGATGAGAGAATCGCCGTCTTCGGTGAGCCCCCATCCCTCCGTGTCATAGCGGAAAGTATGCAGCAGCTTGAAGGAGTGCAGGTCGTAGACGAAGCCAATGCGGGATTGCCAGGTGAGCTGGAGCAGGCGGTCGGCCCATCGCGCGAGCCCTTCCCCGAAATACTGGCTGGGAAGTGAGTGGATTTGAACCACCTGTCCGGTTTCAGGCATCACTTTCCGAAGCGTCGACTTGCCCCGAAGTCCTGTACTTTCATAGAAATAACCCTGGT
>CAZEOY010000029.1:0-13126 GCA_964513835.1 uncultured Syntrophobacteraceae bacterium | reverse complement strand
CTGGATTCCGGCTTTCGTCTGAATGACGATCGATGGCAGTCTTGTGGTTTTGAGACAGTCACTGAGTACAACGCCACACCATAGAGTGTCCCAAAGCCTGGTTCGTCATCGCCGCGAAGGCGGAGATCCAGGATTCCAGAAGGCAGCTCTCGATTCCCGCCTTCGCGGGAATGACGTGCCGACAAAATCGATACTGTTCTGTGGATGTCTATCAGGGAAAAGAATCATCGTTTCCCGTTCGCCCTTCAATACCCCGGGACGAACGGGAAACGATACAGCGGTCGTCCAGCGGTATCGAAGCACGAATCCTACATTTCAACCTTCAGGAGTATAGGTCTGCGGAGGCGGACTATGGGAGGCGACACCTCAAGAACTCATACGCTTCGGTAATCTTGATGAAATCCTCGTGATCCCCACCGCTGTCCGGATGGGCTGTCTTGGCAACCCTGCGATATTGCCTCGCCAGATCTTCCTGGCTCATGGATTGAAGATCCTCGCGAGCTATCCCCAGGATCCTCAGTGCTTCCTCCTGATGCAATGAGCCTCCGGACATGACAGCCCGTGCGTAAGCTTGCCGCCTGTTGATGAATTCCTTGTAGAAGGATGGATCCAGACGTGGTGATCCGAAATCGCTGTCGAAATACAATACCACGTACTTCTGGAGATAACGATGCAACGAATCCCCCAGGTGCTCGCAGACGCCCTTGAAGAACCTTGTGTCGCGGTTGAGCTGGCAGATTTCATCCAGAAAGCATGCATCCAGCTTCTCAGGATCCAACACTATGGGATGGTGCTTCAGCAGATGCCCCTGAAAGTAGCTCTGCAGATTGAAAGCTGAGTACAGGTAAGTCTTCAGCTCATGAGGCCTCAGATGGGACTCCATTCCCTCGATCACATGTTCGACTTCGTCTCGGCTACGATGCAACAAAACCTTCAAGAATTTCCAGGGACGCGCATCGAGCCCTCCGCTGTCGATGCGGCCGAACCTCAGAAAGTGAAGCCGCCGTTTGTCGAAGCCATGAAGCTCCAGGTGGTGCTCCGACAACTCGGCATCCGACACAGAAGCCTGGCGGGCACGCATTCCCGCTGACTGCCGATGGGAAAACATTTCGACCACACGGCGGATGTCGTGGCGCAGAAAAGGCAAGAATACCTGCTCGAGTTCTTCAGCCTGGTATTCGACTCCCTTTTGCGCAAGGAGGTCCTCCAGTTCAGTGCTGAAGTAATATCCCTTTCCACCGGGATAGATGATGAATCGTGTGGGATCATCCCCCAAATCCATCAGATCCCTGGAAACCCAGGACCCGTTTTCGAGGATGGATTCCTTCAAAACATACCGCATTCCGCCGGGTTGACTTACACGTCGAAGATACAAGGCACCAGCTCCTTTAACAAGCACACTGAATATTCTAACCCGGCATCGGCATACGGAAACAGGGACGGCTCGGGAACAAGGAAAAAAAAACCCGGGGGAGAGCTCCCCCGGGCCGGACATCTTCAGCAGGGATCCCGGCTTGAAGCCGGCATCCTTGTCATACAGAGACTAGAAGGACCACTGCAGCCGTGCACCCAGCTCAATGGCATCGTCATCGTCGTCCTGGATGCTGTAGGCATCGCCGGCGATCATGTAGGCAGCGACGAGATCCAGCATCAGGCCGTCGACCACTTTCTGGCTGATGTTCAAGTTGAACTCGTGACCGAGCTCATCATTGAAATCGAGGTCCCCAGCCAGGAATTGATTGTTGAAGTAGCCACTGATTCTCTGGCTCTGGGTGAGACCGGCCACGTTCGGTCCCTTGAAACCTGACACGACATCAGTGGCCGTTCCGAAGTACCAGTAGCCGAAGCTCAACTTTGTGGTGGGAAGCACCTGCCAGGCCGCGCCAACATTGACGGTCCACAAGTTCGTCGGGAATCCGTAGCCTCTCCACTGAAAATCCTCGTGAATGGGCGCCGTGTTATCGAAGATGCCGCCACCCATGATTTCCGAAAAGTACTTGGAGGTTGCCAGGGGATAGGTGAACCAGTCAATGTCGTAATTAACCCTGTGAGAGCGCAGCTTGAACTGGTTCTGGATGTCCTCGGGACCAGTGGTGTAGAAGCCGCCCAGGTTGAAGGTAAACGGTCCGCAGTAGTAAGCGCCGCCCGCGTCGACCATCCAGCCCGTGTAATCAGACTTGACCGTCTCGGGCAGTCCTCCGACCGTGTTGAAGCGCTTGAAATCCACGCTACCGAAGTTCTTCACAAAGTTCAGGTAAGCACTCCAGACGTCATCCTTCCACTTCACCTGGAACCCAACATCGAAGAGGTTGTTCTGGCCTGCCTTGACGAACTGGGCATCCGCGAACGGGCCAACGTCAAAGGGAGACTGCAGAGCCCTCTGGAAGAAGTTCCTGGGCAGAGTGTTTGCGAAGTTGCCATTGAACGACGGGGTGTACTTCGCAGCAGGACCGGTGAACGGGGTGACCAGCGTACCAGGATCGGCGCTCACCGCCGTGTCATGGCCACCCTGGTAGAAGAACGAAAAGTTCGCGCTGAAGGGTCCGCAGACATAATCGACATGCAGCATGGCGTCGTCGATATTCTCGGAGGTGTCGAACACGTCGTTGTTCTGACCCGAAATGTAGGCGATACCGATCTTCGTCGCTTCCAACTTCGTGTTCAGATAAGCCCCGGAGAAGTCATCATCCACGATCCACGAATCCAACAGCACAAAGGGCTGGGTACCGATCTTGGCGTTCAGGGGCATCAAGCCGTTGGGAATGTTGAAGTCGAAATAGACATTCTTGACTTCCACCGCAACGGCGTCCGCACCCGGACGACCCAGATTCAACTTGTCATTGGCTGAAGAGTTGTTGCCCCATGTCGCATCACCCACTTCGAACTTGGTCACCAGCTTGAGATTCTCGCTGGCAGTGAAAGTGAAGTAAAGGCGAAGACGCTCATCGAAACGGCTCAGGTCATCGTCCGAATTCAGAGCGGCATTGAGCGCAGCCGCGGCTGCTCCACCCTGAGCGAACTGCTGAGTGAAATTACTCTGAGAAAGGTACCTGACGCGGAACTGACCACCGTAGCTGAACTCGACCTTTGCCATGGCCGGAGCTGCAACGGCAATCGCCGCCACCAACGCAACGAAGACCACGAGAAACTTTTTCATCTCTTTCCTCCTCAACAGCTAACCAACACCCTCTTTCCAAAAACGCCAATTGCCCCGATGACTTCCATCACCTTCAGCCATCACCCCCCTTCGTCCTGATTCAAGCGGTTAATAAAATGCCCCTTTACCTCATGCATGCCGTCTACAGCAGAAAGAACAGCACTGTCAACAAAAAAGTGTGAAAAATCACCCACTCGTTTTGCTGCTATGTATCGGTAGTCCAACCCGTTCAATGAATGGTTAAAGACACGTTGACCGTGTCAGAAGCGATAAATCTTTTTTCATCAGAGATTTCAGAGCCGGTGTTCCGGTCGGTCCCGGGCAGGACTCCTGACGAACTGAGCTCACGGAGGCCATTCTCGACCAGCCTTTATTTTAGCGTTTCCAAACTCATGAGAATCCGCTATGTTCTTTTGGTAAATGATTAACAGGGCAGGGGATTCTCACTGGGTCATCCTTCCCCAACCAGGGGTGCCGAACCCTTGAAGCGAGCATAGAGGAGTCGTTCCGTTATGAGAGCTCTGAAGTTTTTCACCACTGTTTGCATCGTGCAGGCCTTGCTTTTTGCCTGGTCAACTCCCCGGGCCCTGTCCGCGCCCGCCGATACGGTCAAAAAGGTTGCCGTTCTTCCATTCAACATGCACACACCGAGCCAGCTTTCGTACCTTCAGGACGGCATTCGGGACATGCTGGCTTCAAGGCTCGCTCGCCAGGGGCAGGTACAAGTCTTTGACAAGAGTGTCATCAACCAGGCCACATCAGGCATCAAGTCGGATATTTCCATGAATGAGGCCCTGCGCGTCGGGAAGAACCTCAACGCCGATTATGTCCTCTTTGGCAGTGTGACCTCTCTCGGTCAGGCCGTCAGCATCGACGCCAAGATGGCGCCCGTAACCGGCGGCAGAGAACCCGTCAGCCTGTTTGCTCAAACGAAAACCCTCGATGAAGTGATTCCCAAAATCAACCTCTTCGCTCAGGAGATCAATCAGAAGGTCTTCGGGAGAGCCCCGGAGCAGGGGCTGGCCTCGTCCGAGGAGGAGGGCTCCAGCACACGAAACCCTGAACTGCTGCTCCCCAATGCCATGATGAGCAGTGATCGGATTTCCTACCTCAACCCGAATTTCCTTGAAATCACCCCTGACGAGTCTCTCCGACAGCCCGGACTCTGGAGAAGCCAAACGTTCAACGGCGGCATGGTGGGAATGGATGTCGGCGACGTCGACGGAGACAAGAAGAACGAAGTCGTAGCGATCACCTACGACACAGTGATGGTTTATCGTCGCGAAGCCAATGGGCTGCGCCTTCTGGCCACCCACAAGGGCAATGTGATGGACAACTTCCTGTGGGTGACTGTGGTGGATACCAACCGGGACGGAGTCGGCGAGATCTTTGTCACCAACCTTCGTAAGAAGAATACCACCCGCCCCCAGACGGGCAACAGCATCAAGGGAGACATCGGCTACACCGAAGGGCTCGCTTCTTTCGGGATGACACTCGTCAACAACAAGCTTCAACCGACCAGCAACAACGTGCCTTTCTTTCTCAACGGAGTCGAGTTCCCCGGGCGGGGCAAAGTCCTCCTGGGCCAGAAGAAGGGCGTCTTGAATTCCGGCCCATTCGACTCGGAAATCCTTGAAATGCAGATGACCGGAAACACTCTCTCCACGAGTGTTCCAGTGAATTTGCCCTCCAGATGCAACGTCTTCAATTTTGCCAAGGCCGATATCAACAACGATCGCAGTGACGAAACGATCCTGATAGACCACCAGAATTCCCTGGTCGTCCTGAGTGCCTCCGGGGAACAGATCTGGAAGAGCGATAAAATTTTTTCAGCCACGACCAACTCCTTCGAAGGCAAGGTCGAAGATCGCAGATACAACCTGGTCGAACTGTATGCCATCCCATCCCCCATCGTGGTTACAGACCTCAACAAAGACGGGATTTACGAAATCGTCCTGAACCGCAACACGGATACAACAGGGCGTTTCATGCCCAATAGCATGCAGTACTACGACCGCGGTGAGATCGTCTCGCTTTCCTGGGACAACATGGGGCTGGTCGAAAACTGGAAGACCCGTGAAATCAACGGAATGGTCACCAGCATCCGGGTTGCCGATCTCAGCAATGACGGTACCCCGGAACTGGTGGCCAGCCTTGTTCTGGCCAAGGACTTTCTCAAGCTCTGGGAATCCAGGAGCACGATATTCAGCTATGACCTGAACGTCTCCCAGACTCCTCGGACGGCTGCCAGGAAGCCTTAGTACATTTCCACACAGTTGAGTGTCCGATATTTGACTCGTCATTCCGGCAGTTTCCAAGCCGGAATCCACAAAAAAACCGGGATACCGGCCAAAAGAATGCCGGCATGACGAGGTGAAAACGGACATTCTTCTGTGAAACTCCCCTTGGGCCGCAGCGCTCCCCGGCTGAGAGCGGAGAAGACCGAGCAAACCAAGCATCATAAAACGAAGAAAGCCCCCGTGACCCGATGGAGGTATCGCGGGGGCTTTCTTGCGATGATGGATGCGATTTTCTATGAAAAATCTAGGTTGTGCAAACCAGGGTCCGGCTACAGCTCATAGTCGCCGTCCATATCCAGAACGTACTCCCGGTCGCGCTCTCCGGTCTTCACGGTGAACGTGCCGCTGCCTTTGATCGTCTTCAGCTTTCCCATGCCTTTGTAGATTCTCCAGGTTCCGTTCGTCAGCTTGGTCGCCGGGTCACGAGTCCCCTCGTAGACGCTGCAGATGGAACCTTCTTCGAAGTTCGTGATGGCATAGCCCTTCATGGACCCGGCGCCGCGTGTGCGGTCATGAAACGTAACACTGCGCCTCGACACGAAGGGACCGGCAATCCCGACCTGGTATTCAATAGGCTCCCCTTCCATCTCCACCAGCATGAGGGAATGATCAAACTCGTCGTGCACATAGAGCATTTCGCGGCGCGTTACCATCAATCGATAGGTTGCCTTGCGCTTCATAGAACCCTCCTTCTTTTTCCCGTCAACGCCCAGCCCATGATCCCGCAATGAGTCGCATGCTCCAATCCGCAGTGCAGGCAGAAGCATACTCGTGCCTTTTAGCACAGAAATCCAAAGGACAATAACAAAAAAGCGGAGCTCAAGCTTGCGGGATATCGGTTCAGGAGGGCCTGTAAAACAGCTTGACACGCATCCCCCACTTCGTTACCCTTCCCTGCCTATGTTGGTTAACCAAGTGCGGTGTGCTCAAAGCTCCATAGACTTGCTTGAAAAATGCGGGGGGATCTCTCAATGTCGCTCTTCATGTTGAACCGAATGGCCCATACTTCGTTGATGGCCGCCCTCATCGCAGTCGGCGCCCTCATTCATCTTCCCATCGGTCCCGTGCCCGTCGTTCTCCAGAATCTGTTTGTGCTGCTAGCCGGGCTTCTGCTGGGCAGCCGGTACGGGCTTGCCTGCGTTCTGCTTTACCTGCTCATCGGCTCCATGGGCTTTCCTATCTTTGCGGGGGGCAAGGGGGGCATCGCGCATTTCATGGGACCTACAGGGGGATACCTTTTAGGGTTCGCCGCAGCTGCCTATACTGCCGGGTTGATCTCCGAGAGGCTTCCTCGAAACACAGCGACAGATATCTTTGCCGTAGCAGTGGCTTCCTTGATGGTATACCTGATCGGTATTCCCTGGCTGTAAACGGTAACCCAGATGACCTGGGGCAAAGCTCTCACCGTGGGCATGTTCCCTTTTCTTCCGGGAGACATCCTCAAGGCTGCCGCTGCGGTTCTCCTGGCACGACCCGCCCGCCTCATCATCTGGAGACAAGTGCAAAGCATCTCGGCATGATCACAATCGAGGAGCTCTCCCATACTTATCCCGACGGGACCCAAGCGCTGCGATCCATCTCTCTCGAGATCAGGAAAGGAGAGTTTTTACTCTTCTGCGGATGCAATGGAAGCGGGAAGACCACACTGCTCCGTCACCTGAACGGTCTCCTTCGTCCTACATCGGGGCGAGTGCTTTTAGACGGCATGGAGGTATCCGACCATTCCAGCGAGGTCGTCACGCGAGTGGGGATGGTGTTCCAGGATCCCGACAGCCAGATCCTGGGGGAGACGGTGTGGGAAGATGTCGCCTTCGGGCCGGAGAACCTCGGGCTGCCCAGGAAGGAGGTCGAGGCTCGCGTTCAAAGCGCCCTTGAGCTCACCGAGCTTCAGAATCTGGCACATAAATCCTGCCTCTGGCTCTCCGGAGGCGAGAGAAAACGTCTGGCCATTGCAGGAATCCTGGCTTTCGACCCCGAAACCCTGGTACTGGACGAGCCTTTTGCCAACCTGGATTACCCCGGTACCCAGCAAGTTCTTCTTCAAATTGTCCAGCTTCACGCGGCTGGGCATACCGTCCTGCTTTCCACCCACGATATCGAAAAAGTGGTGGCCCATGTTGATCGAATTGCCGTCCTCGCGGCCGGTGAACTGAAGCTCCTCGGATCGCCGGAAGCCGTGCTTCCTGAACTCTCCGCCTATGGCGTGCGTCCTCCCTGTCACCATCTGCTGGGATTTCCGGTCGTCTCATGGCTCAGAAGCTGACTCTTCAGTACGTTCCGGGAGATTCCCTCCTTCATCACTTCGACACACGCTGCAAGCTATTGGCTCTTTGCACATGCAGCATCGGGGTTCTGAACATGAAGGGAATCGGGCTCGGCGCCTTCTGCGCTCTGTTCCTGGCCCTTTCGCTGAGTCTTGGCAGATGGAAGTCGATGGTCTTTCGGACGCTTATGGGCTGGGGGCCGTTTCTTCTGATCTTGTTTGCCGTTCAGGCTTTTTCTATGGAGCCGGACTCACAGCCCCTCCCACCCCTTCCCGTGACGCAAGCCAGCCTCAAGGCTGCCGTGGTCTCCTGCTGGAGACTTGCCGTCCTCATTGCTTACGCCACGCTCTTCACAATGGTTACATCACCTCGTCAACTGGAAGGGGCTCTGACACAGATGCTCCGGCTTCTCCCCTTTCTCCCGGCACGGCGCATCGGGGTTATGGTGAGCCTGACGCTTCGTTTTCTTCCCCTTTTGCTGAACCAGGCGGAAGAAGTGCGCATGGCATTTCGTTCGCGGCTGGGCGGGAAGCGGAGGAATCCTCTGGCCCGATTGAGATTCCATGCGGTCCCCATCCTGCGAAGATCGTTGACCCGCGCTGAAGAGCTGACCTATGCACTGGCGGCTCGTGGTTACCGGGATGATTTGCAGATTCCGGTCGAACCTCTTCCCGTTGGGCATTTTGCCATCGTTGTGGGATGGATTGGGGCAATCGTGATCGGAGTGTGGCTTTCCTGAGGGGTGGCATCCGGCGCTGCCGGGAAGCCAGAATCGAACCATGCCTCTCCAGCAGGACACGGGCGCCTTCGGGAGGGTGGGCGCCGACGGGCGGCGCCCACCTGAAGAGTAGAACGACGAGGCTCCATCCTATTGCTTCTCCTTCTCTCCCGAGAGCTTGCTCAAATTCTCCGGGATCTTTCGGAGCGTTTCAGCCGATATCTCGAAGACCTTCAGCTGCCCTCCCTCCTCGACCCAAACCCTCTCGAAGGCTGCATCTGCAGCAGGCTTCTTCTCCCAGCTCATCGCAGCCAGGGAAGTTCCCGAATTCAGCAATTCCAGACGCCCGTGAGGCTTCTCGGGCACTCCGGGTGCGGGATCCACTTTCCGCTGGTACTCGACCCGCTGCAAATCCCAGAGGAGGGAGCTCACCAGCCAGGGCTCCTTCAGCGGTTCGGGATTGCCGGTGTCTTTCTTGAGACCCCATTTGTTGGGTTCGATCTGTACAACATGTCCCCCGGCTTCACCCTGCGCCCATCGAACCTCCGTCACATCCTTGCTCTTGAAGCCAATCAACGACCGGTCCTCCAGAGCCTGCAGGTCCTTCGGCAAATCCTGCAGTATCCCGGCGTCCACCTGCACGACGGCGGGCAATTCCGAGCTCACTGCGTTGATTTGCTTGGCATCTTCGTTGCCCTTGGCTGCAAGCTTCAATGCCACCGCTTGGCCGTCTGCCAGTTTCGCGATGACTTCCGCATGCGGCGGCTCGAGCCCATGAGATTCCAGATTCCTGGGCTCGTTTTCCAGGAAACCCTGGGCACGAAGCCACTGTACCTGTTCGATCACATTCTGAACTTTGCTTCCCTTGATCTTGAGCTCAGTCTGTTCGGGGACCTGCCATAACTCCGTACCTTCTTTCCTCTGCACGCGAATTTCGGGGCCATCCTTCCAGGCCACCGAAAGCTCCAGGACGTCGTCAGGGCGGAAGGTAAAGAGGGAGCGCCGTCGCAGCTCATCCAAACCCTTGTTGAGGAGTGACCAGTTGGAGGTCTCCAATACGAAAACCTGGCCACCGTCCCCCCGTTTGGCATAGTAGCCTCGCCCCACCGGACTCTTGTCCCCCACGAGGAGCTCAAAAGGCCGCTCACCAGCCTGGAACCTTATCTTGAGGGGAACGGGCTCTTCGAGGCCAAACGGTTTGAGGTCGTTTGATTCCTTGCTGACTTCCACCTCCCAGGAGAGGCCTGTGAGAGCGTTGACCAGGGAATCCACGGAACCTTGTTCAACAGCTGCTTCAATGGGACCGGTGATCTTCCAGCCACCGTTCTTCTTGATCTCGACAGGGTCCTTGTCCCTCGCCCTCAGCTCCAGGGAGGTGATCTGGTCGGACTTGAGTGCAAAAACCTTCTTGGCCTCGGCCTCCGCCGCTTCTTTCTCGGCCCTCTTCACAACCTCGAAATGGTAATAATAGCCGGCAATCAGAGCCAGCGCAGTCAAATAGATCAGCGAATGGCGCCACTTCATCGCTGAGACCTCCGCACCCGGTAAACGCCGATACCCGTCATGATCACGACCAGCGGCATCAGCACCATTACGGTCAAGAGGAAGAGGTTCGCCTGTCCCGGGGTCATGAGCATGGGCCGGCCGGCCGCATCCCGTGACCCGATCGTGATGAGGTCTTCTTCCTCCGCCAGGAAATTGATCATATTCAGGAAGAGATCCCCGTTGCCGGAAAGCTCGAAATGACTGTTGGAGATGAAGTCCGAATCTCCCACCACCAGGAGCTGACCTTTGCCCTTTGGCTCTGCAGAACTCTTCTCCTGCTCCCCGGAATCGGGCTGTTTTCCTTCCTGCGTTTCTTCAGCCTGCCTGCCCGCCTTCGATGTGTCGATTTCGGAGATCACCGCAATGGAAACGGGACCCGGCAAGTCCTCTTTCTCATCCTGACTGGCCTGCCCCTGGTTCAAAAGGTCGAAGTCGGTTTCCCCCCATGCGTTGGGTGAGGTGGAGGCCAGGACTTCCACATGGACGCCCTCGGGCGACTCCTTCAAGGCATCGACCGTTCGAGCTTCAGGAAAGAAGGTCATCAACGAAAACCCTTCGCTGATCTTGTGGAAGCCATACTCCGTGACCACAGGCATCAAATAGCTTCCCCCAAAAACTCGGCTCAGTTTGTCGATGATGATATTGTCGCCCAGGTCGACGCCGTAACGTTTCAAAAAGTCCTTCAAACCGGCATCTTTGTGTGGATCAAGGAGGAGAGCCAGTCTTCCGCCTCCTTGCAGGTATTTCTCCAGACTGGCGATTTCCTGATCGAAGAGCTTCTTCTGAGGGCCGGCCACGACAACTGCCGCCGCGTCTTCAGGAACCTGAGCCTGCTGCATGAGGTTCAGCTCCTCAACGGCATGATTCTCCTTCTGCAACGCTGCTCGCACAGCGGTATACCCGTCCCTCTCCGCATCGTTGATGGAACGCTCCCCATGGCCCATCAGGAAATAGATCTTCTTCTGCTCCTTGCGGCTGAGCTTCAGAAGCGCATTGGCCAGACTCTCTTCGTCGGCCGTCTGAATGGATTGTTTCTTTCCAAAACCTTCGAGCACCAGGGTTCCATACGTTCGCACGTCATGTTTCTTCGCCGCTTCGGGATTGCGATCCGGATCAACAAACTCGAATTCGATATTCTTGCTGTAGTACCGGAAGGTGTCGAGAAGGTCCCGTGCTTTGGGCTGTTCCGGGGCTCCCGTTGCGAAGAACGCCTTCACCGTCACGGTTTGATCCAACGTCTTCAGGATCTTCTGCGTTTGTTCGGACAGGCTGTAAGTACCGCCCTCGGAAAGGTCAATACGCCAGAAATGGCGCTCCGAAATGAGTGCGACAAAGACCGCGATCGCCAGGAACACCAGCGTGATAATGACTGTGTTGGAACCATAGGCCCACTTCCTGGGCCCTTTGCCTTGAGCTGCCATGAACGCAACCTCCGTTCAGTCGAATGGCTTAACCCCGCCAGCGATAGGATTCCATCTGCCTGAGGGTGAGAAAGAGAAACAACACGATGAAGAGCAAATAATAAATCAGGTCACGGGAATCCAGCACCCCTTTGGTGAAGCTCTCAAAGTGCTTCGTGATGGAGATGTATTCGACGAACCGTGCCATGCCGGGATCCACCAGGTTCTTGACCCAGCCGATGATCCAGAACATGAGCAGGGCTCCGAAAGACAGAACGGCTGCGACGATCTGATTCTGGGTCAGCGAGGAGGTGAAAAGTCCAAGGGCGAGAAAAGCCCCGCCCAGGAGGGCCACTCCCAAATATCCGCATAAGAGGGCCTTCCAGTTGGGATCTCCGACATAGTCGAGCAGAAACATCCCGGGAAGGGTGCCGGCCAGGATGACGAGAAAGGCACTCAAAACCGCAGCGAACTTGGCCAGGAGCGTGGACAGGTCCGAGACGGGATAAGTGAACAGAAGCTCGATGGTCCCTGATTTCCGCTCTTCGGCGTATAACCGCATGGTCAGGAGCGGCGAGATGAGCAGCAGGACAATACTGACATCCATGAGGAAGGGACGAACCACCATGTCGGTGGTATTCAGCTGCTTGAGAGCCATGGGATTCTGGCTCGCCTGGAAGCTCAGGATATTGTAGTACGCCACCGCGCTGTACAAGAAATACCCCGATATGAGCAGAAACACCACCGCCACGACATAGAAGATTGGCGAGGCAAAGAGGCTGTAAAGCTCTTTCCTGTAAATCGCTCCGAATCCTTTCATGACTGAACTTCCTCCTCCCCGGAGCTCTGAGAAGACTCCTCGGTCACCAGCTGCATGAAGATGTCTTCAAGGCTCAGGTCGACCAATTTGAGCTCGAGCAACTTCATCCCCTTTTCGACCACCAGCCTCGCAATCTCCGGCCTCAATTCACGCGAGCGATCGGACTCCACCAACAACCGGCTGCCCTTTTCGTCCTGAACGCTCACGCCCTGAACCCCTTCGATGCGCTGCACAACATCTGCAAGGCTCTCAGCGCCGTCCTCAACCTCAACGATGATCTGGGCTGAACGCTGAAGCTGATGGGTGAGATTCGTAGGGGAGTCTGTTGCCACGATCTGGCCCTTATTGATGATCAATACTCTCTGGCAGATCTGGGCCACCTCGGGCAGGATGTGACTGCTCAGCAGGACCGTGTGCTCTTGCCTCAACTCCTGAATGAGTCGCCGGATTTCGATGATCTGCGTCGGATCGAGGCCGATCGTCGGCTCATCCAGAACCAGGACCGGCGGGTTGTTGAGAAGCGACTGAGCCAGCCCGACACGCTGCCTGTAGCCTTTGGACAGATGACCAATGATCCGGTTGGAAACCTTTTCCAATCCGCAGATCCCCATCACACGCCGCATCTCACTCTCTATTCGCCTGGCCTCCACTGATTTCACGGCGGCTGCAAACCGAAGAAAGCGGCGCACCGTCAGGTCCGAATAGAGAGGCACGTTCTCCGGCAGGTAACCGACCTTTCGCCGCACATCGAGCGAGCGCTCGAAGCAGTCCAGGCCATCGACCCGCGCCACGCCCATACTGGGAGGCATGTAGCACGTCAGAATCCGTATGGTGGTGGACTTTCCGGCCCCGTTGGGTCCGAGAAATCCCACCACCTCACCTTTCTCCACCTGGAAGGTCACATCGCGTATGGCCGCAAGGG